>NZ_PNDU01000019.1:0-38192 GCF_005886635.1 Pseudoalteromonas sp. S558
AAAAAACACCGCACTTTAATACCAACCTGCATAAATCTTTGATCAATTTAACGAATTAAATTGCACTATAACGTCGTTAAAATTTTTTTATTTAGAACAACTAGATACAAAAATTTTTGCCTAGTTCTAGCGTAATTTTCTTAACGTTAAATAGACCCCATATATAAGCAGATTGGTATGATTCAATTCTAACTAACAAACGGAATAATTATGAATAAAGTAACAATGGCAGCTGCAAGTATCGCACTTGCGCTTGGCTTGGTAGGTTGTGGTGAAAAACAACAAGAAACTAAAGTAACCGACACTCCAGTAGTAACAGCACCCGCTGAAAAACCACTAGAGCTTGGTATTGAATTAGCTAATATGGATAGTTCAGTACGCGCACAAGACGATTTTTACTACCATGTAAATGGTCAGTGGTTAGCTAAAACTGAAATACCAGGTGATAAATCTAACTACGGTTCTTTTTCGCAGTTATATGATGAGTCACAAAAAGCGATGAAAATTGCCCTTGAAAACGCAGCCGCGAATAAGGCCGCTAAAAAAGGCAGCGATGAGTATAAAATTGGCGCATTTTATAAAAGCTATATGAATAAAGATGCGCGTAATGAGCTAGGTATTACGCCATTACAACCGTCATTAGATACAATTGATAGCGTTAAATCTAAAGCTGATTTAGTGGGTTTAATGGCTAAAATTCAAAAACAAGGCGGTACTTTACCGTTTGGTTGGTTTGTAAATAACGATGCTAAAAACTCAAGCGAGTATGCATTGTATTTATCTCAGTCGGGTCTTGGTTTACCAGATCGTGATTATTACTTAAAAGATGACGAAAAATTCACTAAAATTCGCGCTTCTTACGAGCAATACATCACTGATGTTTTAGCAAAGTCAGGCGTTAAAAATGCAGCAGAAGCAGCTAAGAGCGTACTTGCATTTGAAAAAACACTAGCTGATGCTCAGTGGAGCCGTGTGCAAAGCCGTGATGCAACTAAATCTTATAATAAGATGACAGTAGCAGATGCAAGCAAGTTGATGGGTGACCTTGATTTAGCTGCATTCTTTAAAGATGCAGGCGTGAGTGCAAGTGACATTATTGTACGTCAACCAAGCTACTTAGAAGCACTTGCTACTATTTACAAAGACACTGATTTAGCGACGTGGAAAAACTACTTAAAATTTCATTTTGTAAGTGGTTATGCAGAACTACTTAGTGAAGATTTAGTTAACCTTAACTTTGACTTTTACAGCACAACACTTCGTGGCGTAGAAGAACAAGCACCTCTTTGGAAGCAAGCGGTTGATGCATCTAACAGTGTACTTGGTGAAATTTTAGGTAAGGTATACGTTAAAGATAACTTCCCGCCAGAAGCTAAAGCACGCATGGAAGAATTAGTTGATAACGTAATTAAAGGTTACGGTGTTGCTATCGAAAATCTTGAGTGGATGAGCCCTGAAACTAAAATTGCAGCGAAAGAAAAATTAGACAAATTTACGCCTAAAATTGGTTACCCAGACACGTGGAAAGATTACTCTGAGCTAAAAATTAACTCAGATGAGCTAGTTGGTAACTACATTCGTTATAGCGAATGGGCATACGCAGATATGATTGCAAAACTGGGTAAACCAGTTGATCGTTCTGAGTGGCACATGACTCCGCAAACAGTAAATGCTTACTACAACCCAGTAAACAACGAAATTGTATTTCCAGCCGCTATATTACAACCACCATTCTTTAATTTAGAAGCGGATGATGCTGTAAACTACGGCGCAATTGGTGCAGTAATTGGGCATGAGCTTGGTCATGGTTTTGACGACCAAGGCGCTAAATACGACGGTGACGGTAACTTACGTAATTGGTGGAGCGAGTCAGATCTTAAGCAATTTGAAGATCGAAGCGCTGCTTTAGTTGCACAGTATAACGAGTACAAACCATTTGAAGATGCAAGTGTTAATGGCGAGCTAACGCTTGGCGAAAACATTGGTGACTTAGGTGGATTAACCGTTGCGCACAAAGCATATATACTATCTTTAGGTGATAAAAAAGCTCCAGTAATTAATGGCTACACAGGCGATCAACGCTTCTTTATGGGGTGGTCACAAATTTGGCGTCGTAAATATCGCGATGAAGCATTACGTAATCGCTTAATGACGGACTCGCATTCACCAAGCCATTACCGTGTAATCGGTATCTTGTCGAATATGCCTGAGTTTTACGAAGCGTTTGACGTAAAAGAAGGCGATAAAATGTATATTAAACCAGAAGATCGCGTAAAAATTTGGTAATTAACTAATTACCCCGATTTAAGGTTAATTAAAAGCCAGTAAGTATTTAGCTTACTGGCTTTTTTATACGCCATAATCATTTTATTTTTTCAGCCTTACTATAAGCGCGGCTATTAACTGCAATTGAATGCGATACCGACTTTTTTGAGATAGTGCTTTTCTTGTTCTAAATCTGCTTGTAGCAGAGTATATTCTTGCAAGTAGCCATCACAAAATTTTATAAATAACCCTGTGCTGCTTGCGCTAATTTCCATGTTTGGCTTTTGACTCGCTTGCCGTTTTTGATTAAATAAAATAGCTAAACGCAAAATAGTAATAAGCTTAAGCACTCGCTGCTGCGAGATGGTTATAAAGTCGGAGAGTTCATTAAGCTTGATTTTTTTACGATAAAAGCGAATAAGCGAGCTCAGTATTAATTGCTCCTGTTGCGTAAAACCAGGTAATTGACTATTAGCAACAATATAGGCACTGTGTTTATTTATGCCTGATGAGTTTATAGATAAACCAATTTCATGCAGTTTTGCCGCCCAAATCAGTAGTGCAATATCATCTTGATTATTAAGTCGCCACGGGCCTTTTAAGCGTTCGTAGAGCCAACTAACCGTGTCAGAAACGCGGATTGCATGGGTTTTATCTACAGTGTATCTGTCGCTTATATTATTGATGGTATTACTGCGAATGTCGTTATCAACCAGTTTTTGCTGCATTTCATGGAGTAACCCTTCACGCAGCGAAAAGTCGCTGTAGGTAAGCTGGGTTATTGCAAACTCTCTAAAAATAGCGATTAGGATGGCAAGGCCACCACAAATACTAAGCTGGCGCTCAGGGGTTAAACCTTCAATTAGCAGGTTATCTATTAGTTGAGCGTTGATAAATTGTTGTTTAAGGTTAATTAAATCGTCGTAAGTTATACAAGATTGATGTGGCTTTTTCGCACTTATCATCGCGAGTATTGCCTTAATTGTACCTGATGTACCAATGACATTTTTCCAGCCTTCGTTTATGTAACTAGCAAAAATAACTTCTATTTCTTGTTCTGCTTTTATTTCAGCTTTATTGAAGTGCTTAGGACTAATTATACCATCAATAAAAAATTGATTTGTGTAACTAACACAACCCATATTACGACTAGTAAGTAGTTTGTGTTGAAAGTGCTGACCGATTATTAATTCTGTACTCCCACCGCCAATATCAATAACAAGACGGTTATCTTCATTATGTAGGTAGTGGGCAACACCTTGATAAATAAGACGAGCTTCTTCTTGTCCTGCAATAACGTTAATATGAAATGGAAATACCTCATTTGCTTGTGCTAAAAAGGCATGGATATTTTTAGCGCGTCTAAAGGTATGGGTTGCCGCTACTTTTACATTACAGGCAGGGAAATCTTGCAGAGTTTTAGCAAACTGTTTTAGCACGACTAAAGCGCGATCAATAGCATACTGGCTTAGTTTTGACTTATCATCGAAGCTATCAGCTAAATACACACGCTGCTTTTCTTTATGTAAAATTTGCAGTGTGCCATCAACTTCACGAGCAACGACTAAATGAAAGCTATTCGAGCCTAAATCGACAGCGGCTATAGATGGGCGATTACTCATTGTTATAATTACTTTCCCATTTTTTTAGATGATCATAAGTCGCTATTTGTGAACGAATTTTTTTACGATTCCCACGTCGCACATAAGTGTTTTTTTGTTCTTTGTCGATTAAGCGTGCTTTTGTGCGGTCTTTAAATTGTAGCTCTAAAATATCAATAATGAGCAGCTTTAATTTAGCGTCTAAAATTGGCACGCCCACTTCAACACGATGATCAAGGTTACGGGTCATCCAATCAGCAGACGAAATATACACTTTGTCCTCGCCGTTATTGCCAAACACCATTACGCGAGGATGCTCTAAAAAACGATCAACAATACTAATCACTCTTATGTTATCGCTAAACTTGGCTACCCCAGGTATTAATGAGCACATACCGCGCACAATAATGCGAATTTTAACGCCACAACGACCAGCATGATAAAGCTTATCAACAAGCTGCTTGTCGACCAAATTATTTACTTTAACGGTAATTTTACCGACAAAACCATTTTCGACGTGTTGAATTTCTTTATCGATTAAATCGAGTAAAGTGTCACGAGCATTGATAGGTGATAGCATTAAGTATTCAAAACTAAAAGGCTTATAGCTGCTTTCTATAAATCTAAATACGCTGTCGCATTCTTCACAGATCCCGACATGTTTCGTGAATAAACTAAAGTCGGTATATATTTTGGCGGTTTTTTCATGAAAATTACCGGTTCCAATATGCGCATACTTTGCTATTTGGCCTTTTTCTTTACGTTGAATAATACACAACTTGCTGTGCACTTTTAACGCGGGTATACCAAAAATTACTTTAATGCCTGCGCTACTTAATATTTTTGCCCATTCAATATTATTTTGTTCATCAAAACGGGCCTTTAGCTCAACCATTACGGTAACTTGTTTGCCATTTTTAGCGGCATTAATCAGTGATGAAATAAGCCGCGATTTACTTGCAACACGATAAATATTAACTTTAATTTGTGTCACTTTAGGATCAAAGGCTGCTTGGCGCACATATTCCAGTAAATGATTAAATGTGTGGTATGGGTAGTAAAGTAAAATATCTCGCTCGGTAATTGCGTCAAATACGCTGGTGTGTTTGTTAAACGCGGTGCTTTGTAATGCAGGTAATGGTTTATTTTCAAGATACTGCCGGCCTACATTAGGGAAGGCAATAAAATCTCTAAAATTACGGTAGCGTCCAGCTGGGATCAGCGCATCATGATGAGTTACATTTAGCCGTTTTTTCATTACTTTAAGCATGCTTTCGGGCATCGTTTCGTCATAGACTAAGCGTACAGGTTCTGCATAAATACGTTGTTTTAATCCTTTGGACATCTTATCCAGCAGACCCTCTTCTAATTCATCATCAAGATTATATTCGGCATCACGGGTAAGCTTAATTGAGTGACCTTGGATAGTTTGAAAACTAAAAAAGCTGCTGAATACGTCATTTAAAAAATATAAAATAACATCATCAAGCATCACAATGGTTTTATGGCGGCGGGTTTTCTCGCTTGGTAAATTTATAAATCTTGGTACACGATCGGTTGGCACTTCGAGCATTGCGTAATGATTTTTCTCGTCACTCATTTCTACAAATAAGTAAGTCATGGTGTCATTTACGTAATCTGAGTAATCTCTATTCTCATCAAGTAAGATTGGGGATATATGTTGTAGGACATTGTCAGTAAAGTAATTTTTTAACCAATTTAAATGAAATTCACTGAGCTTCTCTGGCCTATTTACGTGAATATTATGTGTGGTTAAATCATTTAAGATTTGTTGGTGAATTTGATTAAATTTCTTACCAAGCAGTAATACTTTCTTTTGTATCTGACTTAGTAGTACTTCATCTTCTTCAAAATTAGCATTAGGAAGTTTGCTTAATAAAATACGGCGCTTAACGTCGGCTACACGGACTCTGAAAAACTCATCAAGGTTATTAGAAAAAATACCTAAAAAACGTATGCGCTCAATAATTGGGTTACTTTTGTCTTTAGCTTCTTGCAGCACACGTTCGTTGAACGACAGCCAGCTTAACTCCTTTGAAAAATACTCAATAACGTGGGTGTGTTCTATGTGGGCATTCATACTTCATTCCGCTATTTAATGCTGAATAAAATATAATGTAACTTAATGACATTAAAATGACATGCGTGCCAGCGATGTGGCACACATAAAGGAGTATTATACTTCTTCGGTGTCTACGATTAGATCACTTGTTATTGACTCGAGCGCATCAATAACTTCTTCTTTATTCATTCCATTTGGCAAAGTGACCGTCGCCACAGCGCTAAAAATAGGTACTCCCCAATTAGGTGCGCTTTGTTGTCTTGAATTTAAGTGAGTAATATTAGCCCCTTTATGGCGTATCACACTTGCTAGTTCTTGAACAATACCAGGGCGATCGTTACCTGTAATAACTAGATTAATTTGCTCAAGCGACGATTGTTCAATTTCAGTGTTACCCGCTTCAATGCGTACATCGAGCTTGGGAAGTGCATTGAGTGCGCTTTGTAAGGATTGAAAATGCTCCTCAGCTACTTCAAGTTGAATAATACCTGCAAAGTGACCTAGTAGATGGCTCAAGTTACTACTAAGCCAGTTTCCGTGATTCTCCAATACGACCGAGGAAATATTCTCGACTAATCCAGGGCGGTCTTTCCCTAAAATAGTAATAACCAGTTGTTTCATAAATAATTCTCTTTTTAAGGCCAAAGAAAGTAAATGCGTAGTCACTAAGTGTTTAATTTATCGGTTGTTAAAGTGTAGCTATAAAGTCCTAATTTTAAATTGATAAAAGCGGGATTTAATATACATGCTATGCATTTTCTAAAGCTACGATTGCCTATGTGATACTTTGTGAGTATTGACCTCGATAAATGCTTTGTCCAATTATTTTATAATTTAGTTCACTTATAAGTCACCCATTTGGAGTTTTATTAAGCTAATTGTTTAACTACTTTATTTATAGTTGCTATTAAGAGCTTATTATTACCGCTGTAACATTACTGTCATCTTGATGAAATATAATTTATGCAACGTTAAGATTTAAGGGTGTTTTGATGACTTCCAATCCGAATAAACCGACTTTTAATACGGATCGAAGCCGTCTATTTAAAGATCGGTTTGCCCAATTTGGCATAACCGCAGGCGGGGTAATGGTATTAGTGGCACTGCTATTAATATTCTTTTATCTTCTTTATGTAGTACAACCAATTTTTGAATCAGCTAAAGTTGAAAAGCGTAACAGCTTAAACATTGCTAATGCAGATCAGATTGTCGGTTTAGGCGTTGAAGAGCAAACTGAGGTGGCTTATTTATTAGGTCAACAAGGGCAAGTTGATTTTTATAATATTGAAAAATCAAATTTTGGTAAAAAACTCAAAACCCTCGATGTCATATTGCCAAGCGAAGCAAGTAGTTTTGCAACAAGCGCACCGTTTCAGGGGCAATATGCTTATGGCTTGAAAAACGGCACCGTGGTGGTGGTTGTACCTAAGTTTTTAGTTACCTTTCCAAACAACGAGCGAAAATTAACCCCACGTGTTGATTATCCACTTGGCGAAATGGCATTAGCAGTAGACGAACAAGGAGCGGCAATTAAGCGCTTTGCGTTTAGTCATTATGAAGATAAAACGGCTGTGGTTGCGTTAACCGCAGATAAACGTGTTTTATTCAGCAGCTTTGTGGCTGAAGAAAATATGTTTACCGGAGATGTTGAATGGGTTGTGCAGCGCACTGAACTTGATATCGAAGGCCGTGTAGATGAGCTTCTAATATCACCGGATACAACGCGTACATTTATCCGTTCGGCTAATCAAATTTATGTATATGATACACGCGACCCAAGCGATGTTGAGCAAATACAATTGCTTTCAGCCAACGAAGAACGCGCAAATATAGTGTCTGCTCAATTATTAGCGGGTGCAAATTCGTTAATGCTTGCTAATGATAATGGTGAAGTTTCACAGTGGTTTGAAGTGAATACTGATACTGGCCGAGAGTATCAAAAAATTCGTTCATTCGAGACGAGTAAACAAAATAAACTCAATATATTCACAGAATTTTACCGACGTACATTTTTCACTACCAGCAGTAATGGTGAGTTGGGTGTTTACTACACAACAAGTGAAGCTAAATTATGGCAGGGTAAAGTAAGTGAAGGTGAAATTAAAAACTTTGCAATTGCACCACGCTCTAATGCGGCATTAATTTTAGCAGATGACAAATTAACCGTATTAGAAATACACAATGAACACCCAGAAGTAACGTGGTCAGCACTTTGGCAAGAAGTATGGTATGAAGGTTACCCAGAGCCTGGCTATATTTGGCAATCAACCTCAGCCAGTGATGACTTTGAATCTAAGTTTTCATTAGTGCCAATTTCGTTTGGTACAATTAAGGCCGCATTTTACGCCATGTTATTTGCAGTACCAATTGCATTGTCATCGGCTATTTACACTGCTTACTTTATGTCGAGCGGATTACGTAAAGTTGTTAAACCAACAGTAGAAATAATGGAAGCACTGCCGACTGTTATTTTGGGCTTTTTAGCGGGCCTTTGGTTAGCACCACTGATTGAAGAACATCTACCCGCAATTGTTGGATTGCTCATCTTATTGCCGCTAGGTATTTTAGGTGCTGCATTTGGGTGGACTAAATTGCCAGCCGGTATTCGTCATAAAATTCCTGAAGGCTCTCATTCAATAATCCTTATACCCGTTGTGTTATTTATTGGCTGGTTTTCATTTGCGATGAGCGAAACGATTGAGCTTTGGATGTTTGACGGCAATGTACGTCAATATTTAACAAATGAACTTGGTATGACGTTCGATCAACGTAATTCATTAGTTGTTGGTATTGCGATGGGCTTTGCGGTTATTCCTACTATTTTCTCAATAGCAGAAGATGCTGTGTTTAGTGTACCTAAGCATTTATCAAACGGTTCATTAGCGTTGGGTGCAACTCAGTGGCAAACACTTGTACGTGTTGTATTGCTAACTGCCAGCCCTGGTATTTTTTCCGCCGTAATGATGGGGTTGGGCCGTGCTGTTGGTGAAACAATGATTGTACTGATGGCCACCGGTAATACGCCAATAATGGATTGGAGTATTTTTCAAGGAATGCGGACGCTTGCAGCAAATATTGCAGTTGAAATGCCAGAATCAGAAGTAGGCAGTTCACACTATAGAATATTATTTTTAGCGGCTTTTGTACTATTCATATTCACCTTTATTTTCAACACAATCGCTGAGTTTGTTCGCCAGCAATTGCGTGAAAAATACAGCTCAATGTAAGTGGAGAGACACGACATGGTAAAGCAGTGGTTTAGGTCTGGTTCTCCTTGGATTTGGATGACCGGTGGTGCAGTGAGCATCAGTTTGATTTCAGTGTTAGGTTTATTAGCAATGATAGCCTGGAAGGGATTAAGTTTCTTTTGGCCTTCTGAAGTGATGCAGTATGAGCTTGAAGGCTCTATTGCAAAGCAAACCGTTATTGGTGAAGTTTACGACCGAGAAATGGTACCCAAAGAGCGTTTAGCTGCAACAGGTGTTGATGTATCAGCATTTGATAAAGAAGAGTTTGAGCGTTTACTTATCAAAACAGGTAACCGTGAATACGTCGATTTAGATTTTCGTTGGATACTTGAAACCGATATAAAAGAAAAATCGGCACCAGCGACACTTGCTGTATTTGAGCGTAGTAAAAACGGTAATTTTTATGGTTACCTAGAGAACGTTATTAAAGATGGCAAGCCAGTTGCTGGTGATACCGTTGAGGCTTTACACGAACTTGTTGATCGCGCAGTTGATTTAAATGATGAAGCGCTTGATTTACAAAACGGCGATATTGGCCACATTAACTATGAACTTGAACGCTTACGGTTAAAAGAGAAAGGTTATTTACTTGATAATGAGTTAACCGATGAGCATGTTGCTGAACTTGCTCAAGCGCGTGCTAATTTACGTGCAGAGTATGGCGTACTTGAAAAAGAGTTATTCGCACTGCGTAAACTTGCAAAACGTGACTATGTTACTGTAAAAGATATGCGCGGTGAAATTGTGACTATCCCTATGTATCAGGTACTTGATGTTTGGTTTCCAAATGACATGGGCTTTTTTGCAAAACTAGGTCATTACTTTGTACAGCTAGGCAAGTTTGTATCTGATGATCCGCGTGAAGCAAATACCGAAGGTGGCGTGTTTCCTGCCATATTTGGTACTGTTTTTATGGTTATGCTAATGGCGGTAATAGTAACGCCGTTTGGTGTTGTCGCCGCAATTTACTTACATGAATATGCAGCGAAAAACGCAGTGACGAAAATGATTCGTATTGCAGTTATTAACTTAGCCGGTGTGCCTTCAATTGTATACGGTGTATTTGGCTTAGGCTTTTTTGTTTATATGTTAGGTGGTAGTTTAGACCAATTGTTTTACCCTGAAGCATCGCCAACCCCTGTATTTGGTACGCCAGGTGTAATGTGGTCAGCATTGACATTGGCTATATTAACGCTCCCTGTTGTAATTGTATCGACCGAAGAAGGGTTATCTCGAATTCCAAGCACGGTACGTGATGGTTCATTAGCGCTGGGCGCAACAAAAGTTGAAACGTTATGGCGTATTGTAATTCCAATGGCAAGCCCTGCAATTATGACCGGTTTAATACTCGCTGTTGCGCGCGCCGCAGGTGAAGTTGCACCATTAATGCTGGTGGGTGTGGTAAAAATGGCACCTACATTGCCACTTGATGGTAACTTTCCATATTTTCACTTAGATAGAAAGTTCATGCATTTAGGGTTTCATATTTACGATGTTGGCTTTCAAAGTCCAAATGTTGAAGCAGCGCGACCACTGGTATATGCAACTGCATTTTTATTGGTGTCGGTAATTATAACGCTCAACATAACGGCCATTGGTATACGTAACCATTTACGTGAAAAATTCAGATCGCTTGAACACTAATTAGTAAAGATTTTATAGGTAATAAACATGATTACAGTCGCTACACAAGTAAACCAAGCAAATTTGGGCATGAAGTTAGATTTAGATAATTTAACCGATGAGCAAAAAGCGCTAGAAATTAAAGACCTTGATCTTTACTACGGTGATAAACAAGCGCTTAGTAAAGTGAACATGAGCATCCCAAAAGGCCAAGTAACGGCGTTCATTGGTCCATCGGGTTGTGGTAAATCAACGTTACTGCGTTGTATCAACCGTATGAATGACCTTGTGGATATTTGTCGCATTGAGGGTGAAATATTACTGCATGGACAAAATATTTACGATAAAAGCGTTGATGTTGCTGCGCTTCGCCGTAATGTGGGCATGGTGTTTCAACGCCCTAATCCGTTTCCTAAATCAATTTATGAGAATGTGGTTTATGGTCTACGCTTACAAGGTATTAAAGAAAAGCGCAAACTAGATGAAGTGGTAGAGCAATCACTTCGTGGCGCAGCCCTGTGGGATGAAGTAAAAGATAGATTACACGATAGTGCATTTGGTTTATCGGGTGGTCAGCAACAGCGTTTAGTTATTGCTCGCTCAATTGCGATTGAGCCAGAAGTCCTTTTATTGGATGAGCCGACATCGGCACTCGATCCAATTTCTACTTTGGTAATCGAAGAGCTAATAAACGATTTAAAGAATAAATTTACCGTTGTTATTGTTACACATAACATGCAACAAGCAGCGCGAGTATCTGATCAAACCGCCTTTATGTACATGGGTGAATTAATTGAATACTCAGATACAAATACCTTATTCACAACACCAACGAAGAAAAAGACCGAAGATTATATTACCGGTCGTTACGGTTAATTAGCCTATTACAGCGTGTTGTATAAGATCAAAAGAGAAGGTAATTATGGAACATAACATTAATAAACACATTTCTGGGCGCTTTAACCAAGAACTAGAAAATGTGCGTAATCACGTATTAAGCATGGGTGGCTTAGTTGAGCAACAATTAAGCAGTGCACTTGATGCGGTCAGTCGAAACGATGCAGAGCTTGCGCAAAAAGTCCGTGAAAATGACTACAAAGTAAATGCCATGGAAGTGAACATTGATGAAGAATGTACACGAATTATTGCTCGCCGCCAGCCTGCGGCTAGCGACTTACGTTTAGTAATCGCCATAGCGAAAACAATTGCTGATTTAGAGCGCATTGGTGATGAAGCAAAGCGAATCGCAAAAGTTGCTCTTGATTCATTTACCAAAGATCAACAAGATCTACTCGTAAATATTGAAAACATGGGCCGCCAAGTTTTAAAAATGTTGCATGATGTACTTGATGCATTTGCCCGTATGGATGTGCAACGAGCATTTCAGGTTCACAAGGAAGATGCCAAGGTAGATCGAGAGTATGAAGCCATTACACGTCAAATTATGACTTATATGATGGAAGACCCTCGTTCAATACCAAAAATTATGGACTTAGTTTGGTCTGTTCGTTCGTTAGAGCGTATTGGCGATCGTTGTCAAAATATTGCTGAATACATTATTTATTTTGTAAACGGTAAAGATATTCGTCATACATCTCAAGAAGATATAGAAAAATCACTATAAATTTAACTATTTCATTCTTTTGTATTAAAGCGACCTTGTGTCGCTTTGTGCATTGCAAGCTTTAGTGAAGTAATAAAAAGCGTTCACAATCGTTGTTAATGCTGTAAAATTCATGCTGCAAAGCATATCAATTTGATTAAAGGGTCAGTTATGCCTACAAACGCGTTTTTAGGAGTATTTGCAAAATCTCCTATCAAACCAATGGAAGAACACATAAAGAAAGTTCATCAAGCAAGTAAAGCTTTGATACCTTTCTTTAATCACGTATTTAAAGAAGAGTGGGTACAAGCTGAAGAGCTTCGCATCACTATTCGCAATTTAGAGCGTGAAGCCGATGATATGAAAAGAGATATACGTTTACAGTTACCGCGCGGTTTATTCATGCCGGTAGAGCGTACAGATCTGCTCGAATTAGTAACCCAACAAGATAAAATTGCGAATAAAGCAAAAGACATTGCTGGACGTGTGATTGGTCGTGAAATGACCATTCCAAAAGTTATGCAAGTTGATTTCTTGGCTTATTTAACTCGTTGTGTTGATGCGACAAAACAAGCATCTAAAGCAATTAACGAATTAGAAGAGCTGCTAGAAACAGGCTTTAAAGGTCGTGAAGTGACCTTAGTAGAAAAAATGCTAGTTGAATTGGATGCAATAGAACAAGACACGGACGAAATGCAAATAAAAGTACGCCGCCAACTACGAGATGTAGAAGGTGAGTTAAATCCAATTGATGTGATGTTTTTATACAAAATCATTGAATGGGTTGGCGAGCTTGCAGATATTGCAGAGCGCGTAGGATCACGTCTTGAGCTGATGTTAGCTCGTTAATTTAAAATCAGTTCAAACACGAAAGATTAAGGTTTTACAATGGATATCATTGCATCTTACGGCACGGTATTAATTTTAATTGCCGCAGCAGTCGGCTTTTTTATGGCTTATGGTATTGGCGCGAATGACGTAGCTAACGCCATGGGAACTTCTGTAGGTTCAAAAGCATTAACAATCAAACAGGCTATTTTTATAGCGATGATTTTTGAATTTGCAGGTGCTTATTTAGCTGGTGGTGAGGTTACATCAACAATTCGTAAAGGAATTATTGATGCGGCACCATTTGCAGATATTCCAGAACTTATGGTTCTGGGTATGATTGCTTCTTTATTTGCAGCCGGAACATGGCTATTAATGGCTTCGTTTCTAGGTTGGCCAGTATCAACTACTCACTCAATCATTGGTGCAATCATTGGTTTTGCATTAGTTGCAGTAGGCACTGAGGCAATTCAATGGGATAAAGTAGGTGGTATTGTAGGTAGTTGGATTATAACGCCCGCTATATCTGGTTTTATTGCATACTTAATATTTATGAGTGCGCAAAAACTTATTTTTGATACTGATGCTCCACTTAAAAATGCTAAACGCTACGTACCACTTTATATGGGACTGGCGGGCTTTATTATGGCCTTGGTTACAATTAAAAAAGGCTTAAAGCATGTTGGCGTAGACTTAGGTGCTGTTGAAGGTTATGCACTTTCAATCGCTGTTGCAGTGGTCGTGGCAATTATTGGTAAGATTGCTATTTCTCGCTTAAACATTGATCCTAAAGCCGATAAGCAAATGCAGTTCAACAATGTTGAAAAAGTATTTGCAGTATTAATGGTACTAACAGCCTGTTGTATGGCGTTTGCTCATGGTTCTAATGACGTTGCTAATGCTATTGGTCCACTAGCTGCTGTTGTAAACATTGTTGAAAACAATGGTGAAATTGCTAAGAAAGCCGCTATTGCTTGGTGGATTCTACCGCTTGGTGGTTTTGGTATTGTGGCAGGTCTTGCTATTTTAGGTAAAAAAGTAATTAAAACGATTGGTGAAGGTATTACACATTTAACACCTAGCCGTGGTTTTGCTGCTGAATTAGCTGCCGCTTCAACGGTTGTTATTGCATCAGGCACAGGTATGCCAATCTCTACTACACAAACCTTAGTGGGTGCGGTATTAGGTGTAGGTATGGCGCGTGGTATTGGTGCTCTTAATATGAGTGTTATCAGAAACATTGTAGTTTCTTGGGTAATTACGTTGCCAGTTGGTGCTGCCCTTGCTATTGTTATTTTCTACGTACTAAGAACCGCATTTGGGGTTTAACAAAAAAGTACTCAAAGACTTTTAGCTTGAAAAGATCTCAATGCCCTAGGTGTTGGGGTCTTTTTATTTGTGGAAAGAAAAATGACGAATCTCCCAAGTATTAAACAGTTACAGTATTTGTTGGCTGTTCACCAGTATCAGCATTTTGGCCGTGCAGCGAGTGCGTGCTTTATAGGGCAATCAACTTTAAGCAGTGCGATTCAAAACCTTGAGGAAACACTTGGTTGTCAGCTCATTGAGCGAGAAAATCGTAGCCTTATGTTTACCAGCATTGGTGAGGAAGTAGTAGAACGTGCACGTAGGATTATTAACGACACAATTAGTTTAAAAGAGCTTACTAAAAGCTTTTTAACACCACTGCATGGTAAATTAACCGTTGGTGTAATACCGACTATCGCCAGCTTTATTGCGGCTCCGCTCTATCACTTTTGTAAAGAAACTTTTTGTGATTTAGAACTGGTATTAATAGAAGATACGAGTGATAAGTTACTCGATAAGCTCGAGCATGGACATATTGATTTAGCGTTACTGGCTTTGCCATATGAAACCGACAAGTTTCACACTCAAGTGCTTGCTAAAGATCATTTTAGTTTGGTGCATCATAAAGATTACACACCAGCAAAGGGCGTGGAGGATTTTAATTTACTGCCGGATGCAAGTGTATTTTTACTCGAACGAGAGCACTGTATGACAGGGCATGCGCTCAGTGCGTGTCATTTAAATCGTGCTAGCTGTATTAACCCCTTTGAAGCGGCGAGTTTGCATACATTGCTTAGTATGGTTGAGCATCAGCTTGGTGTGACTTTTTTACCGCAAATGGCGATTAATGCCGGTATTTTGGATAATAAAAACATGATTGCGACCCCTTCGCAAAATGATGCATATAGGGATGTTGGTATATTGTGGCGTAAGACAACTGGGCGTATTCGTGATTTTAAATTGTTTAGCCAGCAACTTGAATCATTCTTAAAGTATCAATGCAGCTTAGATTTTATTAAAAAATAAAGCAGCTACAAAGGCTGCTTTTGATCATGTTTATGACCTTCGAAAGGTTCTAGTTCAGGTAAAAATAATAGGTAAATCCATACGACTAGGTTAAAGTAGGGCACACATCCTAAGACAGTAAATACCTTAACAGGATAGCCTTTAATCGTTGCATATCGATAACATTGATATGCAATAACAAAGTGTATAGCTAATAACAAAGTAACTAATTGCATCATACCTTTCTCCTTAAGATCCTAAGTAGTATCAAACTTAACTACAAAAGCCAGTTATGTACCATTAAGTGGTAATGTCATGTTTTTCAAGTGTAATCCATTAAACAGCATGACATTCGCTGGGTTGTGAGTAGAGTATAGGCAATAAAGACAATAATGACAGCAATAAAATGCTTAAAATTGTTTAATTTTACGAATTATTAGCTAGGTGATTGTTGATAAAAAACTTTATTACTTAAAATATTTTCAAGCTCAGCTTTAACTTTTTCGATGGGTATTGGGCGAGCTATAAAGTAGCCTTGACCATAATCTACGCCAATCTCTTTTAGTGCATAAAAGATCTCTTTATTTTCAACATATTCAGCTACAGAGAGTTTGTCGAGAGAGCTACTTATGTCATTGATTGCTTTTACTAGGGCTAAATCAATAGGATCATTTAGCATATCACGTACAAAGGAGCCATCAATTTTAACATGCTGCGCGGGAAGTTGTTTAAGATAGTTAAACGTACTAAAGCCAGTACCAAAATCATCTATTGAAAAGTGGCAGCCTAGGTTATTCAGCTTTTCGATCATTTTACGCGTTGCTTTTAAATTATTTATACTTGCTGACTCAGTAATCTCAAAAATAATACGGGTAGGAGATACTTGGTACTTTTCTAAATTTGATTCAATAAGCGGTAATAATCGTTCATCTAAAAAAGACTGAGCAGATAAGTTAATAGCAACTTGCTTTAATTCTGGATGTTTCGCAACGCAAGAAACTGTGTTACGTATAACGCATTGATCCATCAAAAAAGTATCGTTTAGCATTTCAAGAGAAGGAATAAATTGGTCAGGATATACGAGTTTATTATTGAGTTTTAAGCGCAGTAGAACTTCAAAATAGGCTACTTTATTCTCTTTAAAGTCCCATATAGGCTGATAGTGAAGCTCTATATTATTTTGCTGTAATGCTTGGCGTATTTCATGGCCCCACTCTAAACCTGTTTGTAATGTATTGTTTTGCTTATCTTCTTTTGAATAGCAGTGAACTAAGTTACGACCTAAGTTTTTAGCAATATATAAAGCAATGTCGGCTTGTTTTAAACACTCATTAGGGTCACAATTTTTTGATGTTATTTGAGCTAAACCAATAGAGCAACTTATAGTATAAACTTGGTCGCCAGACATAAATGCATGTTTTTCTATTGCACTGCACACTCCCTCTGCTACTAAGTGAGCCTCAAGCAAGTTCATATTTGTTAGTATTACGGCAAATTCATCGCCACCAATACGACAAACTAGATGATCACCACCAATATTATCTTTAAAAAGCTCAGCGACTTCTTTTAAAACAACATCGCCTTGATGATGCCCTTTGCTGTCGTTTATTATTTTGAAATGGTCAAGATCAATATAGATCAATGCGTGTTCAATATTAGTATGAGTCTTATCAGGCAAGCAAATTTGGTTAAGTTGTTGATCAAAATAATAGCGATTGTGCAGTCCCGTTAATGTGTCGTGTAATGCTAAATGACGCAGCTGTAATTCTGCTTGTTTTCGTTCATGGATATTATCGATTGTTGCAGTAATTGTCGCATTATTACGACTATTTTTAATCAGCTGAAGCCTGCATTCAACCCAAATTTCATTCCCATTTTTATGATTTATTTTTATTTCAATTTGTTGTTGCTGATCACCGCCATGGAGAATATTGCTTACTGTATTTTGTAGTTTTTGCTGGCATTCATTTGTACAAAAATCAGTGAGAGAGCGTTGCAGTGAATACTTCACGCCAAAGCCACTGAGTGTCTCCCATGCTGGGTTAATGAAGCGAATAAGGCCTTGTTGATCTAGTTCAAGGACAACCGTATTTAAGTGCAATAAAATACGTTGATGAGCTGAAAATAACTCTTTGTATTTTACTTCACTCAAACTTAATTGCTCAACTTTGTTGGCAAACTCAGCGTAACTCACCATAAAATCTTCTCGACGTGCTGCGTGATCACATACTTTGTTTAAAAATGAAGGGTCGTAGGGGGCGCGGATAAAATCGGTAACGCCTGACAGCAAAAGCTGTTCTGCATAGTCTGCATCTGCGTTATCTATAATCGTTACAATCGCTTGCTTAGGGTTATGCTGTAAAATATCTTCTACTAATATGCTTGATATTTCAGCCCTATTTGCTGTTGCATCGAGTAACACAATTGAAAACTGCTGCTGATAATAAGCACTAAGCGCCTCTTTACTTGTGGTTACATGAGTAATTGCAAAGTTTAGTTTGAGTTGTTCGCTAATATCATTGGCTTTACTTTGCTGAGGTTCTAATAGTAATAGATTTAAGCGACTGCTTTTTTCTAAGTGTGTTGACAGCACATTAGCCAAAACTTGTGGCAACATATCTTGATGCTCAAAAGGCAGTACCGCATCAATACCATAGCTACGGGCGGTCGTTTCGGCTATTCGCTCACAGTAGATAGGGGGAGTTAGTAATATAGGTGTGTTTTTTGTGGTTTTTAATAAACCAGAACGGATCATTCGAGAAAAACGCCAGCCATCAATTTTACCTACATTCAGCCCTGTAATAATAATATCTACAGGTTGTTGCTTTAAGATTTTTAAGGCTTCCTGACTGTCTTGGACTTCAATAAAAGTAAACACATTTAAGCTATCTAAAGTGGCACGAATAGTGCGACGCTCAGCACTACTTGCATTTAATATTAGCAACTTAAGCCGTTTTGCCACGTATTATTACCCCTACAAAAACTTATAATTATTTAACCGAGTTAGAGTAATGACATTTCTTTACAAGAACAAGAAGATTTAACCTAAGTATAGACACTATTGGATTTTTGAGGTTGAAATTACACATTTCCCTTGTTTTTATACACAATAGAATATTGTTTAATTTATATAAGTAACCGAACTTAAGACATAGATTACTCGGTTTTTATTTATTGCCACAAAATAGTAGCTGCAGCTATTGCCAAATACCTTTAAATCCACCGAAATTAGGCTGATTTCTTGAGCTTAATACACGATAGATATACACTTGGCGCGATTTTAAATGATGTGGATAACCAATTATGCGCGTGGCTGACTTTAGCTTTGACTTACCTGATGAATTAATTGCTCGCTTTCCTAAAACGGATCGAACGAGTAGCCGCTTACTCAAGCTTGATGGCCCAAGTGGCGAGATTGAGCACAAAGTTTTTAGTGACATACTTGAATTAGTTAATGAAAATGACTTATTAGTTTTTAATAACACCAGAGTGATCCCTGCGCGTATGTTTGGCCAAAAAGCATCGGGTGGTAAAGTTGAGGTTTTAGTTGAGCGCGTACTTGATGAGCATCGCGTGTTGGCGCATGTTCGAGCAAGTAAGTCATTAAAGCCTGGTAACGAAGTGATCCTCGAAGGTAAAGCTAAAGCAATAATGGTGGCGCGTCACGACACCTTATTCGAACTTGAATTTGATCATAGCCAAAATGTGCTCGATATATTAAATGATATTGGGCATATGCCATTACCACCTTATATTGATCGCCCTGATAATGAAGCCGACCGCGAGCGCTATCAAACGGTTTACGGTGAAAAACCAGGTGCTGTTGCAGCGCCCACTGCAGGCTTACATTTTGATAAACAACTAATGGCTGCGTTAAAAGAAAAAGGCGTACAAATGGCATTTGTTACCTTGCATGTTGGCGCAGGGACATTTCAGCCAGTGCGTGTAGAGACGATTGACGAACATGTAATGCACTCTGAATACATTGAAGTACCACAAGATGTTGTAGACGCCGTTGCACAAACTAAAGCAAACGGCGGGCGAGTGATCGCTGTTGGTACAACGTCAATGCGTTCACTCGAATCTGCTGCAAAAATACATGGTGGCAAGCTCGATACTTACTTTGGTGATACCGATATATTTATTTATCCGGGTTATCAGTTTAACGTAGTGGATGCCATGGTTACTAATTTCCACCTACCAGAATCAACGCTTATTATGTTAGTGAGTGCCTTTAGCGGCCAAGAGAACATAATGGGGGCTTATAACACCGCAATTGAACAACAATATCGCTTTTTTAGTTACGGTGATGCGATGTTTTTAACACGTAAATATTAAATTTTTAGTAAAAATAACTACAAACCCCAGCACATTGTTGGGGTTTGTGTTTACGATAGTAAATCAGCATCGAATTTACCGTAGCTAATAGTATTAACTTAGCAAAAAGGGTAGAATCGAGCGGTTAAATTATAGCTTGTTGGACTGTTTTTCTGACATTGAGGATGATATGAAATTTGAATTAGACCGTACAGACGGAAAAGCGCGCCGTGGCCGCTTGATTTTTGACCGTGGTGTAATAGAAACACCCGCGTTTATGCCTGTAGGTACCTACGGTACTGTTAAAGGTATGACGCCGGATGAAGTAAAAGCAACGGGTGCACAAATTTGCTTAGGGAATACTTTTCACCTAATGCTTCGCCCAGGTACTGAAATCATCAAACAACACGGTGATTTACATGACTTTATGAATTGGGACTTCCCAATTCTAACTGACTCGGGCGGTTTTCAAGTATTCAGCCTTGGTGCTATGCGTAAAATTACCGAAGAAGGGGTGCTGTTTAGTTCACCTGTTAACGGTGAAAAAATTATGATGTCGCCAGAAAAATCAATGGAAGTACAGCGTGATTTAGGATCTGATATTGTCATGATATTTGACGAATGTACGCCGTATCCTGCGACTGAAAAAGAAGCTAAAGACTCTATGGAGTTATCGCTTCGTTGGGCTAAGCGTTCAAAAGAAGGGCATGGCGACAATCCATCTGCGTTATTTGGTATTATTCAAGGTGGTATGTACCCAGAATTACGTGCACAATCACAAGCCGGTCTTGAAAAAATTGGTTTTGATGGTTATGCATTAGGTGGCCTATCTGTAGGTGAACCTAAAAACGAAATGATGAATATTCTTGATCATTGTGCGTTTAAAATGCCAGAAGACAAACCTCGTTATTTAATGGGGGTTGGCAAACCTGAAGATTTAGTTGAGTCAGTGCGTCGTGGTATTGATATGTTTGATTGTGTTATGCCAACGCGTAATGCGCGTAACGGTCATTTATTTATTACCACGGGCGTTGTTAAAATTCGTAACGCTGTGCATAAAACAGACACCGGACCATTAGATCCAGAGTGTGATTGCCATACCTGTGGAAACTATTCGCGTGCCTACTTACATCACCTTGATAAGTGTAATGAAATTTTAGGTGCTCGACTAAATACAATTCATAACTTACGTTACTATCAACGTGTTATGGAAGGTTTACGTAACGCGATCAGCGAAGGTAAATTAGAAGAATTTGTACAAGATTTTTATGCTCGCCGAGGCCAAGAAGTGCCAGAGCTGGCTGATATAAAAAATTAAACTTTAAAATTATAGAGGAAGTATCATGAGTTTATTTATTTCAAATGCACAAGCAAGTACTGGCGCAGCAGCTGCCGGCGGCGGAACTATGCAAATGCTAATTATGTTAGCTATTTTTGGTTTAGTTTTTTACTTTTTGATTTATCGTCCACAAGCGAACCGTGTTAAAGAGCACAAAAGCTTGATGAATGCGATGGCAAAAGGTGACGAAGTGCTAACCCAAGGTGGCTTAGTCGGTAAAATCGTTAAGATTTCTGAAGATAAAGATTTCATCGTTATCTCTTTAAATGAACAAGCAGAAGTAACAGTACAAAAATCGTCTGTATCTGCAGTATTGCCAAAAGGCACAATGAAGTCACTATAAAAATAATAAGGACGACCCCGTGTTAAACAAGTTTCCAGTTTGGAAGTATTTACTTGTTTTAGCTGTGGTAGCCATTGGCCTTTTATATGCCTCTCCAAACTTGTATGGTCGCGATCCGGCTATACAAGTTTCAGGTGCTAAAGGCGCTGATGTCGATCTCAGTGTTGTAGACAAAGTAAACGCAATCTTAAAAAAACATAATGTAACCGCTAAATCGACAATACTTGAAGATGGGCAAATTTTAGTTCGTTTAAAAAATGTTGAAGAACAGCTAAAAGCGCAAGATTTACTGCGTGACTCGTTAAGCGATGATTATATTTCTGCTATTAATATGGCACCAGCTCAACCAGCTTGGTTAAAAGCGGTGGGTGGTAACCCAATGAAGCTAGGTCTTGATTTAAGTGGTGGTGTACATTTCACCATGGAAATCGATATGGCGACAGCGGTTGATAACCAACTTGAGCAAATGGAACAAGATTTTCGTAGTGATCTGCGCGAAGAAAAATTACGCTACCGCAGTGTTCGCCGTGTAGCTGGCTCAGAGCGTATGCGTGTAGAAATGCGTACCGAGGCGGATAAAGACGCGGCAGAAAGCTTCTTGGAGACTCGCTACCCACTAAACGTTTATATTGATGATAGCAGCAACGATAACGCATTTTTTGCGACAATGAGTGAGCAAAAACTCAAAGAAATTCGTGATTACGCTATTAAGCAAAATGAAACGATTATTCGTAACCGTATCAACCAAATTGGTGTTGCAGAACCAAACGTACAGCGCCAAGGTGCTGAGCGTATCATTGTTCAACTGCCAGGTATTCAAGATACAGCCCGCGCTAAAGAAATTTTAGGTGCGACGGCAACGCTCGAATTTCGTGAAGTAGACGAAAACGCAGATGTGAGCGCGGCTGCTCAAGGTCGTATTCCGCCAGGTACTGAAATGATCATGAGTCGTGACGGTTACCCTGTTGTACTTAAAAAACGCATTATCCTAGAAGGCAGCCACATTACTGGTGCGCAATCTGGCGCAGATGAATATCAACGTCCACAAGTAAGCATTTCGCTAGATAGCAAAGGTGGGGCAAAAATGAATGCCTTTACCAAACGCGCTATTGGTAAGCGTATGGCAACGGTATTTATTGAATATAAACCATCAGGTAAAAAAGATGCAGACGGTAAAGCACTTCCACCTATTAAGGTAGAAGAAGTAATAAACGTAGCAACAATTCAAGCTCGCCTTGATCGCTCGTTCCGTATTACGGGTATTGATAACCCTGCTGAAGCGCATAACTTAAGTTTACTACTTCGTGCTGGTGCGCTTGTAGCGCCAATTCAAATTGTTGAAGAACGCACGGTAGGACCAAGCTTAGGCCAAGAAAACATTGAAGCAGGTATGACTGCGGTTGCACTTGGTTTTGCGTTTGTACTGGTGTTTATGCTTGTGTACTACAAAGGCTTTGGTATGGTGGCAAACCTTGCACTTGCGGCTAACTTAGTACTGATTGTAGGTGTTATGTCGTTAATTCCAGGTGCTACGCTTACTTTGCCAGGTATTGCCGGTATTGTACTAACAGTTGGTATGGCTGTTGATGCTAACGTGCTTATTTTTGAACGCATTCGTGAAGAGCTGGCCGATGGCCGCAGCCCTCAACAGGCGATTCATTTTGGTTACGATAGTGCCTTTAGCACTATTTTTGATGCCAACATCACTACATTAATCGCTGCCATTATATTGTTCGCAGTAGGCACCGGCCCAATAGCAGGCTTTGCGGTTACGCTTGCGATTGGTATTTTAACTTCAATGTTTACAGCTATTGTTGGCACCCGTGCGATAATCAACTTGTTTGTTGGCGGTAAACGCATTGAAAAACTTTCTATTTAAGGAGCAGACATGCAAATTTTAAGTTTGGGTACTCGAACCCTTCGTTTCATGTCTCTTCGAAAAGTGGCTATGGGCTTTTCGACGTTATTAATTTTAGCGTCGTTTGCATCAATTTTTGTTAAAGGCTTAAACTTTGGTTTAGATTTTACCGGCGGTACTGCGGTAGAAGTTGGTTTTTCACAGCCAGCTGATCTTAAAAAAGTACGTGATGCGCTAGCTGATAACGGTTTTGCTGATGCATCGGTACAACTGTTTGGTTCAAGCCAAGAGATTTTGGTTCGATTAGCACCACGCGGCAGTGATGTAAAAGCGGAAGTAATTGGTAACCAAGTAATCGATGCACTTAAAAAAGCAGACGACAGCGTAGTAATGCGCCGTATTGAGTTTGTTGGCCCAAGTGTAGGTGAAGACTTAAAAGAGCAGGGTGGCTTGGCCATGTTAACTGCGCTTATTTGTATCTTGATCTATGTTGCATTTCGCTTTGAATGGCGCTTTGCTGTGGGTGCGGTAGGTGCACTATTACATGATGTTATTATTACTGTAGGTTTGTTTTCTGTATTAGGTTTAGAGTTTGATTTAACTATATTAGCGGCAATCCTTGCGGTAATTGGTTATTCACTTAACGATACTATTGTTGTATCGGACCGTATTCGTGAAAACTTCCGTAAAGTACGCATCGACGATACCGTTGAAATTATTGATATTTCACTTACGCAAACACTTAACCGTACACTTGTAACATCAATCACCACTATTTTAGTATTGATTGCCTTGTTTGCATGGGGCGGACAAACTATCCACGGTTTTGCAACTGCATTGCTGTTTGGTGTGTTTATTGGTACTTATTCTTCAATTTATGTAGCCAGCTCGGTTGCTCTTGCAATGGGCGTAAGCAAAGAAGATTTAATACCAGAAGTAATTGAAAAAGAAGGCGCAGACCAAGACGCTATGCCGTAATGGATTTGTAACTGCTTTATAAAAAAACCGCTCCTTGAGCGGTTTTTTATTGTCTGTTGTTTGGCTATCTGCCATATAACGGTCATACAGGGTTGTTACTTTGTCGCTCTTATCATAATTATAATTGGGCCTAGCAGTGACTGTGCAACGTAAAGTTTTAGAATATATTTTAGATAACGGTGAAATAACCACATTATTCCAACCTATTTTTGATATATCTAATCACACTATTTTAGGCTACGAAGCCCTTAGTCGAGGGCCTAAAAATAGCCCTTTAGAGATGCCAAATAAGCTCTTTGCAGTTGCTCATGAACATGGACTGATTTCTGAACTTGAGTTGTTATGCCGCTCCAAAGCAATCGAAAATTTTGTAAAGTTGGCCTTGCAAGGAAAACTGTTTTTGAATGTAAGCCCTAAAACTTTACTCGATCCGTGCCACCCCAAAGGAGAAACCCTGCACTTAATTGAGCAATTTGGTTTAGCGGCCAATCGCGTAGTGATAGAGGTGACGGAGCAAGAAAAAGTAGACGACGGTTTCTTGTTGTTAAAAACTATAGCGCATTATCGAGAGCTGGGTTTTACCATAGCAATAGACGATCTGGGAGCTGGCTATTCAGGGCTAAAGCAGTGGTCAGAGTTACAGCCCAACTATGTAAAAATAGATCGTTACTTTATAGATTACTGCGATCAAAGTGAGGTTAAAAAAGAGTTTTTAAAATCAATTACCGTGCTGGCTAGAGCAACTAACACCTCCGTGATTGCTGAGGGGATTGAGCGTCCGGAAGAGTTGGCATTAGTCGAGGGTTTAGGTATTAAAAATGTACAAGGTTTTTTACTCGAAAAGCCAAGTCAGCAACCAAGTTACGATTTTAGATCAGAGCAAATACAAGCCCTTACGCTAAAGGAAAAAGATCAATTTGATCAATCTATGGCAATAGGGTTGCTAAACCTCACACAAGCTCAAATTGGCAGTGAAACACGCTGTAAAGATGCTCATAAGCTATTTGAACAGGATAAGTCGATTATTAGTATCGCGGTATTAAACCAGCAAAGTCAGCCTGTGGGGCTACTACACAAGGATCAACTAACCGAAGTGTTTGCGGCACCTTATGGCCATGCGCTTTACGATAAGCGCCCAGTGACAGCCTTAATGGATAAGCATCCATTGGTTGTCGACGAAAATCAAAAACTAGATACGGTGAGCCAGCAAATAACGGAGCAAGATTTTGATATTCGTCGTCATATTGTGATTACACGCAATAATAAGTATTTGGGATTAGCGCCACTTAGAGATATTTTAAAACATATAACAGAAGAAAAAATTCGTCACGCCCAGCATGCTAACCCGTTAACGATGTTACCTGGCAATGTGGCAATAAATGAAACAATCGAGCAGAGATTGCGAAGCAAAGATAAGTTTTCTCTAGCTTACATTGACTTAAACCATTTTAAGCAATTTAATGATTTATATGGCTATGCCAGTGGCGACAGTGTGATCAAGCTGTTAGCGGATGTAACCGTGCAAGCTTGCGCAAACAGTGCTAACTTTGTAGGACATATTGGTGGCGACGACTTTATGGTTGTGTTTGATCAAACCGACGCGGTCGCTATTTGTAATACTATTATTGAACAATTTGAACAGCAGTCGAGAGTCTTCTTTACACCTGAGCATATAAACAATAAAGGGTACTGGGCAACAAATCGCGAAGGCGAAAAGCAATTTGTGCCTTTACTTACTTTATCAATAGGCTTAGTGGAACCTGATTTACAGCAGTGTAAAAATAGTCATCAAGTCGCTGCATTAGCAACGGATGCTAAAAAAGAAGCCAAACGATATCGCCATAGCTATCTTTTTATATGTAAACGCAGAAGGCCAGCCCCCGCAGTAGTGCGCTTAACAACTAATAAAAGGGCGATTTAAAACCATAGGTGATAACTAAAATGATAACTATGTTGCCATTGAAGTATTTAATTAGTGCGATAAGTTTATTTGCGTGTAGCGCGATAGCAAACGAGGTTAATATTGTACATATTGCACAAGAGCAGCGTGAGCAATATGTTCCTGACGATTACTTGAAAAAACTACTCAGCAAAGCGCTCGTCAGCGCACAGTATCCTGCAGATATTCGAAGTGTATTTATTCACCCTCACCAGCAACGGATTTTAATTGCGCTTGATACAGAAAAATTAGATTTATATT
The DNA here is from genome assembly GCF_005886635.1 of Pseudoalteromonas sp. S558. Classification (NCBI taxonomy): domain Bacteria; kingdom Pseudomonadati; phylum Pseudomonadota; class Gammaproteobacteria; order Alteromonadales; family Pseudoalteromonadaceae; genus Pseudoalteromonas; species Pseudoalteromonas sp. S558. Next base: position 26,600 of record NZ_PNDU01000019.1, read on the forward strand.
GGAGTATGAGCAGCCCGGAGCGAGAATCATTAGCTATAGCGATTAAAATACCTTTATTTAAAGGCTACATAGGCAAAAGGGCATTACTGGCCAGTAAAGACAGCTTGGCTAGTTTTAAAGGTGTTAATACCATAGAGCAGCTTAGCAAGCTTTCTGCTGTGCAAGGGCATGATTGGCCTGATACCAAAATAATGGAATTCAATGGCTTGCATGTAAGGCCACTTGCAAATTATCAAGCGATGTTTACTTTAACCAGCAGTGGGCGTATCGATTATTTTCCGCGTTCATTTATAGAGGTGCATTCTGACCTTGCGGCTAACAAGCAAAGCAACCTCTCAATTGTACCTAATCTTTTCATAAGCTATCCAACTGGATGTTATTTCTTTGTATCAAAGCGTAAACCAGAGCTTGCAGAGGCAATTGAAAAAGGATTAAAAATAATGCAAAAAAATGGAGAGTTTGATGCGTTGTTTAATGAGTACTTTGCCAAAGAGATAAATAACTTGCCTTACAGTAAAGCTGATACTGTTGAAATTAAACTCGACAACCCTTATTTTTAGGCACAAAAAAAGGAGCCCAAGCTCCTTTTTAACATGCTATTAAACGCATTAAATTAGCGAAGTAACGACTCAGTTAATACTGGACGAATTTCACGAATAATTGCTTGAGTGAGTTTTGGCGAACCACAGATGATATTGCCACTGTGGTTATAGTTATTGCCACCAGCGAAATCTACAACCATACCGCCCGCTTCTTTAACCATTAGTTCGCCCGCAGCAGAGTTCCACGGTTTTAAACCAATTTCAAAAAATCCATCAACACGACCCGCTGCAACATATGCCATATCTAAAGCAGAACAACCCGCACGACGAATGTCTGCAGTGTGAACAAATAATGCTTTAAACGCTTCGGTGTATGCATCCATGTGGTTTTTGTTTTTGAAAGGGAAACCAGTAGCAAGTACAGTGCCTGCAAGAACCGTAGTTTTGCTAACACGTAAGCGTTTGCTATTAAGTTGAGTACCTTGACCGCGAGATGCAGTGAAAAGTTCACCACGAATTGGATCATAGATAACAGCTTGGTCTAAACGACCTTTAACTTTAAGTGCGATAGAAACCGCATAATGAGGGATGCCTTTGATGAAATTAGTTGTTCCATCGATAGGATCTACAATCCATTGGTAATCATCATCCTTGCCTTTATGCTCACCTAATTCTTCACCAACAATAGAGTGAGTAGGGTAAGACTGTAAAATAGTGTCACGAATTACGGCTTCGGCTTCTTTATCAATGTTAGTTACTAAGTCGTTAGCGCCTTTTTGTTGCACTTCAACTTTTGATAAATCTTCACTTGCGCGAAGTAAAATTTTGCCTGCGTTGCGCGCAGCGCGAACCGCAATGTTTAACATTGGATGCATGGAGTTACCTTTGGGTTGTAAAAGAACGTTTATATATTTCAGCCGGCGTATTTTAGCGACTTTTGACATAAAGTAAACAATAAACCCCAAATACTTATGTTTGTTTTTTATACAACATTGAAAGTTTAGCGTATTTATTAAAATATTTAGAGGGGATGCTGCTTTTAAAATAAAAAACTAAAAATAACACTTTACCTAAAGTTAGCTTGAGGTTTTATCGTGTGCCTAAATTAATAAACAGGAACACATTATGTATTTAGAGCACGTTAATTTAGTCGCTAATAATATTGAGAGCATGCTTAAATTTTATCAAGCCGTCTTTCCGAATTGGTCAATTAGAAGTGAAGGCGAGGGTACTTGGTATGGAAAGCCCAGACGCTGGGTACACTTTGGCGATGACACCCATTACATAGCAATAAGCGATCATGGTGAAGGTGAAAACAGAAACCTATCGGGTCATCAGGTGGGTTTTGCGCACTTTGCTTATGTAACTAATAACCTAGATGAGGTAATAATACGTTTAAATAAAGCAGGCTTTGTAATAAGTAAGGATGGCAGTGACAACCCATTTAGAAAAAACGTCTACTTTGTTGATCCGGCGGGTTTTGAAGTAGAGTTTGTCGAGTATTTAAGTGATATCCCCAGTGAAAGAAATAATGATTTGTAGCTTTATACTAAGCACCGTAAATTACGGTGCTTAAACATACTCAATATTATTGACGATTATTACCAGCTCCCAGCTGGGTTTTTAGCTCATTAGCAAAACTTATAAATTTTTCTTTTATGGTGCGTTTAATTTTTACTTCAACAGAGCCTAACACTGCTCTTCCTTCAATATGAATAGTGGGTCCTTGGCGCTTATTGAGCGATACCGATTTATTTTCAAGGCTACTTAAAATACAAAACATTTTAGACACTACGTTTACATGCTCCGGTACGTAAATTTCATCGCTGCCAAAAATACAATTAACGTGAATAGTCACATTTTGATGAGCAAAAATAGCGTCAGTAAAATCAAGTACCACCGAACCCATAAAATTGCTTAGATAAATATTTTTTGGCACAACCCATTGGCCACTTCGCTCGTTAGAGCCCAAGATGCTGCGTAGCGTAAAGTCATCATCACTGTTTTGCTGTGCACTGTAGTGTGGTGTGAACTGCGATTGTTTTTCGGCTTTGTATTGCTGATCGGTATTAAGTGTTAAATCTTCTACTAAGGCGAGTAGGGCTTCGTTATTAGATGCATCCATCGCTTTATCTAAGCGCCTTTCAAATGCATCAACAGAAATAATTCCATGACTGTAATTATAAATTAATTGATCAATGACTTGTTCGCGCACTTGCTCTATTGGACGGTCTTCAACTTTTACAGACATGGGCATTCCTTATTATATTCGCTATTAATATTGCTCTTGTTAGTTTGATTGCAAATCATATACCACTTATAAGTACTTTAATTATCAATGGGTTAATTTTTAACTCGTTTTTTTATTTCGTTATATTAACGATAGATTAACCAAAACAGCAATTATCTAGCTAATTTTACTATTTGAGAAAGTTTTACCGATAAGTCTGTAAATACTGGCATAGCCATAATCAAATTATTATCAGAATTAAGCTTAACTCATTGATTTTTAATATTAAATAAAGTTGGCCTAAAGTTCGCATTAATAAAAGTGTCTTTAATCAAAAGGAGAAAGATTATGAAAACATTTAACAAATCTATTATCGCGGCTTTAGTTCTTGGTTCTACGGCTATGAGTGCCCAAGCAAACAGCTGGGAAAACGAAAGTAAAGATGCTTGGATTGATGGTAAGGCAGAAACAGTTCTTCTTATGAACACTAATCTAAACAACTTTGACATTAATACAGATGTAAAAAATGGCAAGGTAGTACTTACAGGTAAAGTTGATAGCGAAGTAGAAAAAGAGCTAGCAGAAGAACTTGTACTTAGCCTAGACGGCGTATCTGGTGTTGACAACAGCCTTACAGTTGTTAAAAATATGGATACTAAACACACAGACAAAGACATGATGAACGATGATGATAACGACTTAACTGACGCTAAAATCACCACAGTAATCACAACGCGTTTCCTGTTTGACTCAGAAGTGGGCGGAACAGATATTGACGTTGATACCGACAACGGTATAGTAACCCTTAATGGTTCTGTAGAATCTGAAGCTGAAAAACAGCTAGCAGTTAAAATCGCTAAAAATGCTGAAGATGTTCGTGACGTAGTTGATGAGTTAACTATCGTTGCTGAATAACACAGTGTAGCTAAAACCCAGCATTGCTGGGTTTTACGTTTTTTATACCAATAACATTAAATCAGTGAGCTATTTAATGCTATAGAAAGGTCATATTTTTAATGAAATTGGTATTAATACTTAATTTAAATGGAGTTTTATCGTGGATATCATTCGTATAATATTATCTGTTTTATTGCCGCCGCTGGGTGTGTTTTTACAGGTAGGCTTAGGTTTACATTTTTGGTTAAATATTTTACTAACCTTGTTAGGCTATTTCCCAGGACTGATACATGCAATTTATATTATTGCTAAAAAGTAATACTGTTCAACCCGCTGCATAAGTCGCTGTGACTTGAAAATGACGATTTTTAAGTTTAGAGGTAAATTGAATTTATCAGCGGGTCGTAATTTTAATCAGTCCACACCTTCACCGTTCGCTCTAAGTTTTGTAAATTTAATATTTACACCCACCGAAAGTTTACTATTTAAGCAGTTAGCTTACTGATTGTTAAAATAAATGTTTTTGGTAGTGACAAGCCCCTAAAAAGTTTTTATACTGCAGTCCACTTTAGTCACTCAGGTGATTAAACGTTTCAAAATTAACTGTTTCAGTTATATAAAGTTGGCCCCTTAGCTCAGTTGGTTAGAGCACACGACTCATAATCGTTAGGTCCCCAGTTCGAGTCTGGGAGGGGCCACCATTTTTACAAGCTTTCCAAGTGAACACCTACTAACAAAATTTAATTCTTATATCTACGGAACGGCTACGGATCGGATTTTGGCAAATTAAATTTGTGCGAATGAAGCTACTGAGCTGATTTTATTGTTTAGTGCTTTTCTACTTTTTCCAAACACTGGTTCACTACACTTTTTAGGCTGTCCAAGTTTGGATTACTATTGGCGAGGTGTCCGACTTTTTCGCAGTGCTATAAAGTTGCATCTAAAAGAAGGTTACTTAATTACGTTTCTTTATGGACTCTAAAAAGGTGGGCTAATTCACGTAGAGCTTAATATAGTATTTACTATTGGCATGATCACCGTTTACTGCCATTCGTTAGGCGTTCCCCAAGAGATTGAAATACTTTGATCTCACTGGTTGCCTTAGTAGGCGCGTTATCGCCTTGCATTTCGTTGTGGGTTTTAATTGCCGCTATCGCTGCCGTGGCGTTTAACATGCCCTTTTCTTCATGTTCCCTCATAGATTCAGCAATTATCTTTTCTAGCGCCTTTAGCTTTTCAAGCTTTGTCATGATAAAAGCCTCTTTAGTCATTTTTTGATGTGCTTCAATCGCTTTTAAAATGTTGGGTTTTGATAGGTTTTCAGATCCTATAAATTTAGCTGTTTTTTCACTATAACCCGCGCTAATAGCTGCTTGTGTTGCGTTGCCGCCATTGAGCAAATAAGCCTTTATAAAAGCGTCTTGTTTAAGTGATAGCTTACACATCATACCCTGCCTTACATTAAAGAGATTTACTGTAGCATTGTAACAGGTGGGGCTTTCAATTATGAATGTTCACTTTTTATAGTCGGGAAATTACACTGCCTTTACGTGACTTCCGAAATATCTAAAGGCACGTAAATGTGTCGTTATAAACATTAGATATTGATAGGATGGGTTATCAGTTAAAATAAAAGTAAGATAGCAGGCTTAAGGTTTTAGCCTGCTTGTGTTGTAGTCTTTAGTTTGAGTGTTTTTATACCCCTTGCCTCGGCCTTTTGCTAAATAAGATAACCAATACAAAGCTTCAAGCCTTTTTTCTGGTGAGTCAACATAGATATAACTCCTACGATTTTTAGAATAAAAGCCGCCCATATCTTCCCATACCTGCTTGGCAATTTTACAAACATAGTGCGATGTTTTCACTAAGTCACCATCAAGCCATAATGCAACATGGTAATGCTGTGCTTTGGCGTTTTCTTGCTCTCTTACCCAGCAATAGGCTATTTCATTAATACCATAATGCGCGGCAATGCGTGTTGCCAACCGCTTTCTAAACAGCGTCATTCGTTTGTTATCTTCGGTCGGTTCGGATTGGTGCAATTCAAGCATGACAAATGTTTGTCGCTTCCATTTATCTAAACCTAAATCAAATTGTTCAAATGACTTTTTAAGCATAAAAGGGTAACATCCTGAGCCACCAGCATTGACTGGTATTGACTCACCTCTATGCAAGACGGTATTAGATTTTGAGATATGCTTCCTGCCAGTTGTGTTTTTACGCTTACCCCTCTGCATAAACTCTTAACAACCTTCAAGACGATAATATATACGACCGTCTGAAATTGCACTACCCAATAACAATGCGCAAATTGATAATACTGGGTTTAAGTCAATAATCAGCGGACAAAACCGCCAAGACAAAACCGCCAAATAAAGCCACGGACAAAACCGCCAAATTTTTATAAAGCTAAAAAGTAAGTGAAAATGATAAAGAAAGTGAATATTAAGCATTATTAAGTTACCCTTAATTAGCTGGTGGCTAGGTCGCCAAACTTCTCCACCAGCTGTGGTTATTGGTCTTAGTTCGTATAGTGTCTAGCTATGCGTTCTAGGACTTTCCAAGTAACTTATTAAGCTTTGTTATTTGCTTTTGTGTCATTGCTGGTTTATTAAACCAGTAGCGCCTTACGCCTTTATGCTCTATGCCATGTGGGTCAAGCACTATTTGGTCAATCCAGTTAAACACAAAACCTTTATTTTTAAGTTCTCTTATTCTTGCGGCTAAATGGCAAACACCTATTTGATCTGCATCATAACGATTAATAGTGCCATGCTCGACTATGTATTTAGCTACAATAATTTGTTGATTGTGAGTTGATGGGGCGTGTTTTTTCATTGTTAAACCTCCTTACCAGCTAATAAAGCCTGTACAGCATCGGCAGGCCATAGCAAGCGACCTGATGGTAGTTTGATAGGTTTAATGCCGTAGAAGCTGCCCGTTTTACATAGGCGTGTTCTTATGGTGCTGGGCTTGCCATGCAATGCTAAAGCAAATTGTTCTGTGGTTAAGTTGTGGTTAGTGGATGAGTTTATGTTCATGCTAATATCTCTCGTTGTTTTATATTAGCGTGTATTATGCGGTGTCGTTAAGTGTGACGGGGGGAGGGATATTAACGATTATTTAATTTATTGTGTTTTTTAAGTGTTCGTTTTAGCCACTCTTTGATTTTTTCTCTTTCCTCCATTGGTACTTTTTTATATTGCCTAACGATTTGATCTACACCAACCCCTTGATGCTCAGCTACAGCAATAAAACATTCATTCATTTCTTTGCCAGCTTTATTCGTAAACGGAACGCCAGCCTGTAAACTTTGTTTGTAAACTAGCTGAACGATGTGGCGTGGGTCGTAAAGTGTTTTTTCTGGCTGCCCTCTTTTCCTTTTGATTTTATCTATTTCAGCATCAGTTAAACCCATAATTAATAGTGCCTCTGGGTTTTTAGTTCTTTTGTATAACTCTTCGGCTTTTATCCTAGCAGTAGCAAGGACATCATCAATCTCTAATGGGTGAAGCTCTCCATTGTTTTTAGCCTCCATAACTTGTTTAACAGCTTTAATTACTTTGTCTGTTACTTCATCATTAATTTTGTTATCGCTCACTTATTTAATTCCTTTTATAAGTGTTAGATGCCCGTCTTTAAACTCAGGAATCGCTATATCTGCTTGTTCTAAAATCCAAGCCTCTAAAGTGGTGTGCCACTTCCTCAGTAAATCTAGTGGTCTTTGTTTGTAGTGCTTTTCAGCGGTAGCACTAGGCTTGTGCCCCATTATTTGTGCAACGACACCAGTAGGGATTTCTACCCATTCACTTAGGTTTGAAAAGCTGCGCCTTAAACCGTGTAAGGTTAGGCCCTCAATACCAGCGGCTTGAAAGGCTGGTTCAAGGCTTTTTCTAGGGTCTGTTAGTTTGCCTGTTGCACCAGTGGGGGTGGAGAAAACCCATTCATTTCTACGGGGTAAGTTAATCAATAAACTAGCCACATAGGGTGTTAATGGGATAACCCTATAGCCTGCTTCTGCGCCCTTGCTGGTGGCTTTATCTCTGATGGTTATACTGTTCCACTGAAAGTCTAATTCGGACCATTTAAGACCCGTTAATTCATTTCTACGCGCACCAGTTAACAATAGGGTTTGCACATAGGCTGAAATAACAGGGTTTTGTATTTGCCTTACATATTTGAAAAAAGCGGGGAGCTGTTCTTTTTGTAGAGTATCGGTTCGTGATTTAAGTTTTGTAACTGCGCTTTTTACATCTTTGGTTTTAAGCTTTGCTATGTCAATTAAACCCGTGTATTTCTCTTGTTCAGTACACCAATTCAAACAGGCAAACAATAAGCGGTAGGTTTGTGCGGCAACGCCTGCGCGGGTTGCATTTTCTTTTTTGAGCCATGCTTCTATTTTTTTTGCGCTCAAGTCTTTTAGCTTTAGCGATATAAGCGGGTATAAACAACCAGCTTTAGTTAATCGGCCTTTACCCCTAGCCCAAGGCTGGTTTGGCTCTTGTATGGCTTTGATGTGGTCTTTATGGTGCTTCTCACCCCATCGGCCTTTGTTTGATTCTATATATTCAAGCCATACTTGTTTTAACTTGATAGTGCCGCGCAATTCTTCTTGTTCTTCGGCTAGCTCAATAGCTGCTTTTTCTCGTTTAACTTTAGTTGGGCTTATAAAGTTTTTAGCATTTTTTTGATACTCGTTCGCTTTATCTCTGGCTTCGTTAATATCAAAGCTATCGACAGGACCAATAACAGCCCTCTTTGTTTTGCCATTTATTGACGCTTGGAAAATATATGTTTTTTTACCTGATGAGTAGGCTCTTATGCCTAGCCCTGTGCAACCACTATCCCATAGAAAGGACTCTTTTTTATCATCGGCACATTTAAAGCTGCGTACTCGGTCAGCGGTAAAATTTACCTTATTGGTGTTAGTATCTACTTTAGCCATTTGAACCCCCTTATGGTTCTTCTGGTAGCCCTAGCTGTGTTGGCGCATAGTTAGGGCTTTTTATCTTCGCGGATCGCTCACGGAACGGCTGCGGATCTATTTTGAGTAAATATACATCAATATGAAACAATGCGCCATATGTGGTTTATGTGCTATAGGTCAGTGTTTATGGGGTTTTTTGAGGTTTTATCAATACGGGTAAATGCTTTTCTTCTTCGACTCATAATCGTTAGGTCCCCAGTTCGAGTCTGGGAGGGGCCACCACTTTTAAAAGCTTTCCAAGTAAATACCTACTAACCAAAATTACCTTGTGCTACTTTTCACTATAGCAGATGCATTAAAGCTTACTATTTTGAATACGAGACAGACGGTGATCCCCCCTAGAAATAATAGATTTGGAACTGATTTCTTAAGTGAATCAAAGGTTACAAGCTGACTTTAAAAGTAATACGCTGAGTGGCTTTACAGCCACAAACCAGAAATTCAATCTCTGCACGAAGGTAGGAAAGTAAAACCTAACTCCACATCAGTTGCTTTTCTTAGTCTGAAGGGGGAAAAGGAGCTTCTTGATAGTAATGAAAAAAGGAAATAGACTTAAAATTTGCAAGACTTAACGAAACAAAAGTGCTTTTTAACGGGCTGAGTTTGTATCTAAGTAATTTCAGATTTAAAGTGACCTAGCTCTTGAGACGCAGTTTCAAGAGCTATTTGCCTAATTATCCCTAACTTTTGCAGCTCAGTCTGTACCACTTCGGTCTAAGTCCATGACCGCCATTAGAAAAAATAGTGCGCTATTAGTCGTTCTTTAAAATGAGCATGACCATTTACTTCAAATCTCTCAAATGCTTACGCTGTTGCTATTATGTATCACTCTTCTTTACTAGCTTATCTAAATCACCAATTAATGAGACTAGCTTGTTGTAAGAGTGATGATTTGTTTGTTTGTAATCTTCAAATTTGCCTTCATTTTTCACTCTCTCAGTTTTATTTGTCTCACTGCTATTTTCTAGTGTTTTAAGTAATACATTATCAATAATGCGAATATTACTTTCGCTGGTTGTTTTTTCGGCGAATTTTGTTTTCAGTTCATATTGAGATAGCAGCGGATTTTTTTGATAGGTTTTTTTATCAATATCTACTTTATTACTTTGTCCTACTTCAACTAATTCACCATTTTGGGCGGCGGCATTGATTTCATACTCTTCTTTTTTATTGTAGTGATCTGGCCGATCAAGTTGATAATCAAGGTGAGTATTTGCAGTCTTGCTTTGATTAACTTCATTTGAGTTGCCAGATTTATTCAGCTCGGTGCTTTGCTTTAATTCAACAGCACTCGTAGAAGACGTTTTGTTAGCTTTAGAAAATTCAAATTTAGCATCAAAATCGGCTAATTTAGAAATACCAGTGCCTAAGGCGTTGGTTTGTTCTTGGTTAATATCTTTATTACGAGGATCCTTTATAATTATTTTGTCGACTAAGTCTGCGACTATGTCTTGTCCATTAGTAAATTGTTCCTTGGCAATTGACTCTATACTGCTATATTGCTCTGCTGCTGTAGACATGCTACTAAAAGCGTCTTTAAATAAAGCAAAGCCTTTGCGCATGTTCATGTCACTTTGGCGACCAAATATTGATTCATTATCCTTACTATTGCCTTTACTATTTTGGCGATTATCTTCCAAATTTTTATCTAAAGTACTAAGGTATTGCTGCATTTGTTGGTCATCTTTGTTGCCAAAAATAGACATGTCTAACGCGAAGTTTATTTTTTCAGCCCCATTTGATGATTCAAATACAAGCCCTTGTTGCTCTTTACTAATGTTATAACTAAGAGAAAGAGCATCATTTTCATACTTAGTGTTTTTATTATCGTCTTTATTATCATGTGTTTTTGAAAACGATACATCAAAGCCTGATAGCTGCTGACTATTAAAATCGGCTAAAAAAGTCATGTCAATCTTATCTAAAGAGTCATCGCCGTATTTTGATGTTTTTGTAAGGCTGAAGTAATCATCGGCCATTTTACCGACTCCAGAAAGCACTTCGGTGAGTGCCTTATGCTCAGCTTCGGATAAATCGCCTTCAACTTCATAGTTAAGAATCGTTTCATTTTCTTCTATAGAATCATTCTTTGAGTAATCAATAGAGATGCGAACAATGTCACCTTCTTGTGTTTTTACTGATAATTCAAACCCAGACGTTACATCATCTTTATAGGCCTGGACTGTTTCTTCGATGCTTTTTTTACTTTTGGCTAGAAAGGATTTTTGCTCATGACCTAATTGCCCAAGCCCAAGTAAAATATCACTTGTATTGGTATAGGCTGTATTTACATCTTGTACTGATTTATCTAGATAAGCGAGTAGATCATCACTGTTTTTATTTTGCGTTAAGCCTTCTTGGTAATTGGTGAATATTGTTTTGGTGGTAAGTTCTTCATTAGACAGTTTATACGTGGAAGACGCTTGTTGAGTCGATTGAGGTATTAATTTAGAAAGCTCTTGATGCAGTAGCTGCTCAACTTTTTCTTGGCTGAATTTGCTAAGGAGTTCTTCTGTTATTTCTGGTGCAATACTTTGCAATTCATCCGTGAGTGCGTACTCTGAATTACTGTTTGCTTGCGTCATTTTTGCAATTGAACTCGGCATTCCATTAAATATATTAATCATAATCATTCCTTAACTCTGAATTTATATTAGCCTATGTATCGGTCAGTAAATTTAAAACTTTAACCTAGAGCGTATTAATCTTTGGTGGTTGAATTTGCAGCAGTGTGTTTGGTGTTTAAGTAAGACAGAGCCTATGATGTGTGGTTGCTCACCATAAATAGGCGATAACGTAGCATCAATACCAAACATACGCTGCCCTTTGGATTCTTTCTAGGGGCTATTTACTCTTTGTTGCTTACACGGATGCAGGTAAGGGGCGTGAGCAGGACGCGGAAGCTTTGCTCGGTTATTACTTATTCTTACAGGGATG
>NZ_PNDU01000190.1:0-4305 GCF_005886635.1 Pseudoalteromonas sp. S558
TTCGTGTTGATATTTGTGGATTGAAATTTGTTCAATCTAGGGACGATTTAATCGCGGCGCGAGGTTTGTAACCTAGTGGGCTAAGTAAAAATCGAGCAACAAAGAGTTAATCGTCTCTAGACGAGCTCAAAGGGCTGCGGATGTTTGGCATTCATGCTGCGTTATCGCCTATTTATGGGAAATAACCACACACCATAGACTCTGCTTTGCTTAAATATCAAACAGTCTGCTGCAAAATCAATCACGAAAGGTCAACACGCCCTAGCGTAATTTTTTTAACGTTAAATAGACCTCATATATAAGCAGATTGGTATAAATTCAACCTCGAAAAATCAACACATCCTAAGGGTGCGCAACTTTTAATGCTCTACCAAAGCGATTACCCGAGATAGTTTTAGCACGCACCCATATATCAGCGTCCACTTTTACAGGCTGCTTATAGTCACTCCATTGACCATCGACAGTTTTGTATTCAATCAAAAAGCCAGGATATGCAAGATTGGCAAAAAGCGTGCCCTTTACTATTTGCGCTCCTACATTTGGAATACGAAAATGAATATTTTCAGCCTCTAACTTAGCAAATTCTTTTAGTCCCAAGGTAGCCGAAAACGTTTGCCATTTAAAATCGCGTAGCTGTGCTAACTGCTTTGTAAAGCGGTCACTATTTTGGCTATAAACAAAACCATTATAGTCATAAGGCACTGACCAACTTGCTTTATGCCAAGCGCGCTCTGCGAGTGACAGTAAACGCGGAAACAATTTATATTCAGCCATATTATTGGTGCGAGTATTCTCACTCCATAGTTGTCCTTGAATACCTAAAACGTGCTTATTCGCAATTAATGGCGCAGATTTAATATTTCCAGCTTCATCTAACTTAAGTGTATCGTCTGCTACGTAAGGATTATCTTCTCTATCAAGCCAAAACTCTGCATGCACAGGCAGGTTATCAGGCATAAATTGAAATACTTTTTCAGTATTTATATGGCGCGAACCCCAATAATAACCGGGCTCTTTAGGGTCTGCTTCATAAGGAAAGTCAAAGTATAAAACATCAGGGTTTGATAATACCACTTGCCAATCTTGGTTCACAAACTGATGGGCTAGCTGGTGACCATTCCACATTAATAAGCCCCAACTATTTGCTTGCACTACCGCTGGCATATTGTGTAAATTAGTATGAGATAAACCATCGCTCCACGCCGCAGTTTCAATATCCATACTCTCAAGCATATTTGCTATGCGCTCAATAAAGTGACTTCCCAACTGACTTAGCTTAGTAATGCCAGAATCATTATTTTTTATATACTGGGCACACGCTGGCGATGAAACCCAAGCCCCTGCGGTTTCATCGGCACCAATATGGTAACGGGTTAAAGGGTGTTTAGCCTCACTATGAATTGCTTTTACTTGCTGCATTACTTCATTAATAAATGCATAAGAAGACTCTAAACACACATTAATAGTGTTGTCGTTGTAATATTGCACAGACGAATATTGCGTAGTGTCAGACGGATCATGTAATAAAAATTGCTCCGCTTTTAGCGTGTCGCCTTGCTTTAGGTATTTATTATAACGAGCCGTCATCGATTTAATTGCTGCGCGAGAATGCCCTGGCATATCTAATGAAGGAATAACTTGAATATGGCGCGCACTCGCCGCTTTGAGGATTTCTTGATAGTCAGCCACAGAATAAAAACCATTCGCTTCACTCGACGCATCGACACCCGCCCCTAGTTGTGGCAGTAAACATTGTTGCTCTGTTTTATCAAAACAGCGCTTTGATCCCACTTGTGTTAATTCAGGCAATGAAGGGATCGCTAAGCGCCAGCCTTCGTCGTCACCTAAATGCAAATGGAGTTTATTGAGTTTGTAGGCTCCCATTTGATCGAGTAACTTTAAAATAAAGTTTTTATCGCGAAAGTTACGCGCTACATCAACTAAAATCCCTCTAAATTGGTAATGAGGTAAATCTTTAACGTCCCCAACAGGCAAGGTATCACTTGCTACTTTATATAAACTCGCAAGGCTCTGAATGGCATAAAAAATTCCCGACTCATCAACCGCATTAATGTCTATCGTATCGGCTTTAATCGCTAACTGATAACTTCCTTGCGGATCAGTGCTATTGGCGACTAAATGCAGATTAACATCAATCGCCAATGCATTGTTTGTACGTTTTATGCCTAGTTTTTCAAGACGATTAATAGCTGCAGTCACTTTGTTTTTATTAACATTATTAAAGTTAAAGTGTAGCCCTTCACTAATATTAAGTGTGCGCGTACTACTAAATTCAGAATAGCTAGGCGTAGGAATAATTTGCTGTGCAATAACACCGGTTGATTGCTGGTTTTGTGTGAGATAAGACGAAAAATCATATTTTTTATTTCGCTCATATAAACGCTCAGCGGTTAACCTTTGTGTTTTATCATTTTTAGTGCGTTTGAACTGACGCTCTGCATCAGTATACGGCATAACAAAAGGTAATAACTCTAGCCCCGTATCTTCATCAATAATGGCTTTGGTGCTATTAACAACTTTTGCATAGTCGTTATTGTTAACCACGATGTAGTTAGGCATTGCATCTGTTTCTGACAACGACCAAAAATCGGCATAAAAAGTAATGACCTTTGTTTCATTTGTTTTAAAGCCCGTAAATTTGTCGGTTGGCTCTATAACATGTAAGTCACCATTGACGTGATTAATTGTAAACTCTTCGCTTTCAATACTCTGAATGGGCGTAATATGACTAAAGTAAATTTTCCACTGTGTAGAATTAATTGCTTTATGGGTACTCAAACGTAAATTAGCTTTATAACAATTGCCCCCTTCCACTTGCTGGTCACATTGTGCCGAGGGCCGGTTATCCACCTGTTGGTATTTAATTTCTAAGCTTTGCGCAATGGTATCAATGGCTGCGTTAGTTGCAGGGCTCAATTTAGTGCTTTGTTTTTGCTGTCTACTTTCGGTATTACTCTGACAGGCACTCACACTGAGTGCCATGCAACAAACAACTAATAATAATTTCATCGACATACGTTATCTCACTGTACTTAATTAGCTCAACTGCTTGATAAGCCATTGCTTAACTTGCACTCTTTGTTGATCTGTTAAGGTATTTAAAATCCCTTTAAATTGATCGGGAATATGTTGGTTTTGTACTGGGTCGTAATCAAATACTTGATAATTAAAAAAGGCTTGCCATGCTTTTTTTTGTGCTTTGGGTAAATCGCGAATCGTCAATATTGCCAGCAACATGGCATCCATTGGCACAGGCTCATCAGTATGAGTAATTGATCCACCTGACCAATAATTTACCAGCATATTAATGCCACTTAACGCTTCAACATGATGCCACCAAAGCGTAGGAATAAATAACGCATCCCCAGGCTCTAACTCAGCAATTAGCGCATCATTTAATGCCTCTTTAAATTTAGGAAACTTAATAAAATCGGGATCATCTAAATTTACCATTGAAACAGGTGCCCCTGCGGGGGTATGTTCCAGCGAGCCAATATATAAATTAGCAATTTGATGTGGAGGAAATAAGGTAACTTTACGTTTACCCGCCACTACACAGGCAATATTCTCAGCGTCATCATAATGAGCGACTACGGTAGATTGATTTCCAAGCCAAAATCGTGGTTGTGGATTATCAGAAAACAGCGCCATGCTATGCTGAGGTACAAATTCATTAAAGTAATCAGCAACGGGAGCACTTTGAATTGCCACTGCACCGGCTTGATTATTTTGCTCAATGCTTTGCGCGTTTGTGCACAATAACTGCAAAAAATGCGCATAACTGGCTATTTTTCGATTAAAGTTAAACCCATTTAATGCTTCATCATACGAAAAGTGGGGGTTTGCGCAGGGCTTAATTTCAGCCATCCTGACATCACCTCCTACGTATAAACTACTCAAATACTCTAACCATGTGGGCAATTGAGCTGGAGGTATCTTTTCGTCTTTTTTCGCTTTTTTAACAATAGGCCAATCGTTCACTAAGCCCTTTAAAATAGCAGGCTCGGCTAGTGGAGCAATTTCATTACGAAACAGTGTTGGCGTTACGTTATGCCATATAGCTACATGTTTTAGAGCACGCATAATTTAATACCCACAATCACAAATGAATTAATTTAATTAACCTGAACTCTGGTTAAGAGATTTTCAGTGAAAACAAGGCGAATTTACGCGTCAATAGCGGCCTATTGCCAGTAAATTCAACGCAGTTAGCGCTGAAAATAGCTGCTCGAGATGGATTTATTTTTCAGAATTCAGGTTAATTAGTGTGGTTATATTTTTTTG
>NZ_PNDU01000191.1:0-11883 GCF_005886635.1 Pseudoalteromonas sp. S558
TCTGGTGATATTTAAATTTATTTTCTCTAGCCAGAGATTTTCAGTGAAAACAAGGCGAATTTACGCGTCAATAGCGGGCCTATTGCAAGTAAATTCAACGCAGTTAGCGCTGAAAATAGCTGCTTGAGATAGATTTATTATCCAGAGTTCAGGTTAGCTATACTAATTACAAGTAAATAAGAGAGATGTTAAGTCGTAAAGTGATGCAAATACCATAAAACTATCTAAATGTTAATTGTATTCGATAAGTTATACTGAATATTTATTCACTGAATGGTTGGTTTACGCTTACGTAAACTGACGCTTTTTGTTTGCCTGTTTTTACAAAATGTTAAACTTGACACCAGTGTCATGAAAAAATAACCGCCAAAACACCGCTAAATGTTAAAAAAATAGATGTAAAAGAAATCTTGCCATCAAGTGAGAAATATTCAAGAATGTGAATATGTATTCAAAGTGCTATTGACTCTATTTAAGATAGAGGCTAGTTTTGACCGGCTGTTAGCAAATCGTCGAGCAGTTCATTCACGCTAACAGTGCAGCAAGGGGAGGGGTCTATGTTATATGACTCAAAGTTAGAAAAAGAAAATTGTGGTTTTGGCTTAATTGCCCAAGTTAATGGTCAGGCTAGTCATCGGCTTATTCGTACTGCTATTACGGGGCTTGATCGTATGCAGCACCGTGGCGGTATTTCTGCTGACGGTAAAACAGGTGATGGCTGCGGTTTATTATTGCAAAAGCCAGACAGTTTTTTTCGTGCTATTGCTGGTGAGCACAACTGGCATTTAGGTAAAAATTATGCTGTGGGTATGATTTTTTTAAATTCAGATCCCGTCTTAGCACAGACTGCAAAACAAATACTTAGCGAAGAATTAGAAAAAGAAACGTTAAATATTTTAGGTTGGCGTGTGGTGCCAACCGACCCATCTATGTTGGGTCCTATTGCTGTACAGCAATTACCAGGTTTTGAACAAATTTTTGTTAGCGCGCCAGAGGGTTGGCGCTCTAAAGACTTAGAACGTCGCTTATATGTTGCACGTCGCCGCGCCGAAAAGCGTATTGTTGATGACGAAGCTTTTTACATCGCAAGCTTATCTGGGTTAGTCACTATCTATAAAGGCCTTATGATGCCTGCGGATTTACCTAACTTTTATCTAGATTTAGCTGATATTCGAATGACCAGTGCGATTTGTGTTTTTCATCAGCGTTTTTCTACCAATACCCAGCCGCGTTGGCCTTTAGCTCAACCTTTTCGTTATTTAGCTCATAATGGTGAGATTAATACCATTGAAGGTAACCGCCAATGGGCACGTGCCCGTTCGTATAAATTTGCATCACCACTTATTCCGGACTTACAAACCGCTGCACCGTTTGTAAACGAAACCGGTTCTGATTCATCAAGCTTGGATAACATGCTTGAGTTGTTTTTAGCTGGTGGCATGGATTTATTCCGTGCTATGCGCATGCTTGTGCCACCTGCGTGGCAGAAAAACCGCGCGATGGATGACGATTTACGTGCATTTTATGATTTTAACTCGATGCACATGGAACCATGGGATGGCCCAGCGGGTATTGTTATGTCGGATGGCCGCTTTGCAGCCTGTAACTTAGACCGAAATGGACTGCGCCCCGCGCGTTATGTAATTACACAAGATGGCTTTATTACCCTTGCATCAGAAGTGGGTATTTGGGATTACACAGCCGATGAAGTGGTAGAGAAAGGCCGCGTAGGACCAGGCGAACTGTTAGTTATAGATACTAAGCTTGGCAAAATTTGGCACTCTGATGAAATCGATCAAGATTTGAAATCTCGTCATCCTTATAAGTCATGGCTTGAAGAAAACGTTAAACGCCTTACTCCGTTTGAAGAACTTACAGAGCAAGATGCGGGTAATCGCTCGTTTGATGATCAAACACTGGCTAAATACCAAAAAATGTTTGGTTATACCAACGAAGAGCTTGATAGCGTTATTCGCGTAATGGGTGAAAACGGCCAAGAAGCCACAGGCTCTATGGGTGACGACACGCCATTTGCTGTGCTTAGTGAAGGGCGTCGCTCGCTGTATGATTACTTCCGCCAAAAATTTGCGCAAGTAACAAATCCACCAATCGACCCACTTCGAGAAAATCATGTAATGTCGCTGGCAACGTGTATTGGAAGTGAACAAAACGTATTTAACGAAACGACCGGCCATGCCAAGCGCCTACAGTTTGATACACCCATTTTAATGTACGCAGACATGCAGCAATTACTTAATGCCGATGAAGCGCATTACAGTTACTGTAAAATTGATATTACCTACACAGTTGACGAAGGCCTAGAAAAAGCAGTGTCGCGAATTTGTGATATTGCTCAGAAAAAAGCAGCGTCTGGCTGTATTATGCTGGTACTAACGGACCGTAACTTTGATGATATAAATTTACCTATTCCAGCTGCTATGGCTGTGGGCGCTGTTCAAAATCGCCTCGTTGATAATAATCTTCGCTGTGAATCAAATATTATTATTGAAACCGGTAGCGTGCGTGATGCGCACCAGTTTGCTGTGTTATTAGGTTTTGGTGCAACGGCAATTTACCCGTACCTTGCATATGAGTCGTTAGTTGCAATGAGCGACAGCAAAATTATTAATAAATCGTACTGCGAGGTTACTCTTGCTTACCGTAAAGCCATTAATAAAGGCTTGTACAAAATTATGTCTAAAATGGGCATAAGTACCGTGGCTTCATATCGTTGTTCAATGTTGTTTGAAGCAGTGGGTCTATCTGATGCCATTGTTGACATGTGCTTTAAAGGTGTGGCAAGTCGCATACAAGGTGCATGCTTTACTGACTTTGATGACGATCAGCAAAGTTTACACAAACTTGCTTTAAGTAAGCGTAAATTATTAAGCCACGGTGGTTTATTTAAATATGTGCACGGTGGTGAATACCATGCATATAACCCTGATGTTATTCAAACGCTTCAAAAAGCGGTGCGTTCAGGTGACTATAAAGATTACAGTGCTTACGCCGATTTAGTTAATAACCGCCCAATAGCAACGCTTCGTGACATGCTTGCACTTAAATTACCAGAGCAAGGTATAAATATTGATGAAGTTGAGTCTGCAGAAAACTTATACAAGCGTTTTGATTCAGCAGCAATGAGTATTGGTGCATTATCGCCAGAAGCACATGAGGCTTTAGCAATTGCAATGAATCGCTTAGGCGGTTGTTCAAACTCTGGTGAAGGCGGCGAAGATAAACTGCGTTATGGTACAGAGAAAAACTCTCGAATTAAACAAGTTGCATCGGGTCGATTTGGTGTAACGCCGCATTACTTACGCAGTGCTGATGTTATTCAAATTAAAGTAGCGCAAGGTGCAAAACCTGGCGAAGGCGGGCAGTTACCAGGTGAAAAAGTAACCCCGTATATTGCAAAACTTCGTTATTCAGTACCAGGTGTTACGTTAATTTCGCCACCACCGCATCACGATATTTATTCAATTGAAGATTTAGCTCAGCTGATTTTCGATTTAAAACAAGTAAACCCAAACGCACTTATTTCTGTAAAACTGGTTTCAGAACCAGGTGTAGGGACCATTGCAACAGGTGTTGCTAAAGCCTATGCCGATTTAATTACTATTTCTGGCTATGATGGCGGCACAGGCGCAAGTCCGCTTACTTCTGTTAAATATGCTGGTAGCCCTTGGGAGCTTGGTCTTGCTGAAACGCAGCAGGCACTTGTTGAAAATGGCCTTCGTCATCGTATTCGCTTACAAACAGATGGTGGCTTAAAAACAGGTTTAGATATTATTAAAGCCGCTATTTTAGGCGCCGAGAGCTTTGGCTTTGGTACAGGTCCAATGGTTGCGCTTGGTTGTAAATACTTACGTATTTGTCATTTAAATAACTGTGCAACGGGTGTTGCAACACAAGACGAAACACTTCGGCAAAAGCATTACCATGGCTTACCAGAAATGGCGATGAACTACTTTAAGTTTATAGCGCAAGAAGCGCGTGAGATT
Organism: Pseudoalteromonas sp. S558; assembly: GCF_005886635.1. Lineage (NCBI taxonomy): Bacteria > Pseudomonadati > Pseudomonadota > Gammaproteobacteria > Alteromonadales > Pseudoalteromonadaceae > Pseudoalteromonas > Pseudoalteromonas sp. S558. Next base: position 4,005 of record NZ_PNDU01000191.1, read on the forward strand.
ATGGCAAGTTTAGGGGTTGCAAATTTAACTGACCTAATTGGTCGGCTAGATTTACTAGAAAAAATTGAAGGTAAAACAGCAAAACAGAAGAAAATCGATTTATCATCTGTTATTGCTCAGCCGAATAACCCAACAGGTGAAACACTGTATTGTAGTGCACCTAATAGCTCGCATTATTTAGGAAAGCTTAATGAGAGCCTACTTGCTAAGGCGCAAGAGGCAATTGATGCTTCAAGCGGTATTTCACTGGTGAGCCGTATTTGTAATACCGACAGATCGGTCGGTGCAATGCTTTCGGGCTACATTGCTGATAAATACGGTAACCAAGGCATGGCAGCAGATCCAGTAACCATTGAATTGCATGGCACAGCGGGCCAATCATTTGGTGTATGGAATGCTGGTGGCCTTGAAATGACACTGGTTGGCGACGCTAACGACTACGTAGGTAAAGGGATGGCGGGCGGCAAGTTAGTTATTCGCCCACCATTAGGCTCGTCTTTCGAAAGCCATAAAGCCACCATTGCAGGCAACACGTGTTTATACGGTGCAACAGGCGGCAAACTGTTTGCTGCAGGTTGTGCTGGCGAGCGTTTTGCAGTGCGTAACTCAGGTGTGCAAGCCGTTGTTGAAGGCGTGGGTGATAACGGTTGTGAATACATGACTGGCGGCGTTGTATGTGTACTTGGCAATGTAGGCGTTAACTTTGGTGCGGGCATGACCGGTGGCTTTGCGTACATTTTAGATGAACGTAATGACTTTGAAAAACGCATTAATCCAGAGCTAGTAGAAATAGTCACACTTGAAAAGTTAACATCGCATCAAGAGCATTTACGCGGCTTAATTGCTGAGCATTTAGAGCTTACGGGTTCGTGCAGAGCAGAGAGCATTTTGGCTAACTTTGAATTGTACTTACCGATGTTCAAATTAGTAAAACCAATATCCAGTGACGTAAAAAGTTTACTCGGGCACCGCGCCCGCAGTAGTGCTGAACTACGTGTTCAAGCGCAATAAGGGGGCCGTATGAGCGAAAATGTATATCAATTTATAGACGTGCAGCGTGTAGACCCGCGCAAAAAACCAATTTCGTCACGTAAAAAGTCTTTCGTAGAAATTTACGAACCCTTTTCTGAAAATCAAGTTAACTCACAAGCTGACCGTTGTTTAGATTGTGGTAACCCATACTGTGAGTGGAAATGCCCAGTGCATAACTACATCCCACAATGGTTAAAGTTAATACGTACGGGCCGCATTATAGAAGCAGCTGAGCTGTCTCATCGTACAAACAGTTTGCCAGAGGTTTGTGGTCGCGTTTGCCCACAAGACAGACTATGTGAAGGCTCGTGTACATTAGATGAAGAGTTTGGTGCTGTAACAATTGGTAATATTGAGAAGTATATTACAGATGAGGCATTTAAAATGGGCTGGAAGCCTGATATGTCTTATGTAACTTGGACCGACAAAAAAGTGGCTATTATCGGTGCGGGCCCAGCAGGTTTAGGGTGTGCTGATATTTTAGTGCGTAACGGCGTTAAACCAGTGGTGTTTGATCGTCATCCAGAAATTGGCGGACTGCTCACCTTTGGCATTCCTTCTTTCAAGCTTGAAAAATCAGTAATGCAAAAACGCCGTGAAATATTCACTGAAATGGGCGTAGAATTTAAGTTAAATATTGAAGTAGGTGTTGATATTACGCTTGAGCAAATTTTAGCTGATTACGACGCTGTATTTGTAGGTGTGGGTACGTATCAAAGTATGCGTGCAGGTCTTGAAAATGAAGATGCAGCTGGTGTACACGATGCTCTACCATTCTTAATCGGTAACACTAACCGCGTGATGGGTTACGACGAGACAAATCAACCTTGTATAGATATGGCTAATCAAAAAGTAGTTGTACTAGGTGGTGGCGATACGGCAATGGATTGTGTGCGTACATCTATTCGTCAAAATGCAGCTAAAGTAACATGTGCGTATCGTCGTGATAAAGAAAACATGCCGGGCTCTAAACGCGAAGTTAAAAACGCGAAAGAAGAAGGCGTGATATTTACGTATAACGTTCAGCCTAAAGGCATTGTACTGAACGATAAAGGGAAAGTAACCGGCGTTAAAATGGTTAAAACTAAATTAGGCGAACCTGACGAAAAAGGCAGAAGCCGCGCTGAAGAGGTGCCTGGCTCAGAGCATATTATTGAGGCAGACCAAGTTATTATGGCGTTTGGTTTCCAACCTCACAAAATGGATTGGTTAGAAAAGTACGATGTAGAGATAAACCACTGGGGCGGTATTAACGCCCCAGAGCACGGTGAATTTACACATCAAACCACTAATCCGAAAATATTTGCAGGTGGGGATATAGTGAGAGGATCTGATTTGGTTGTCACCGCTATTTTTGAAGGACGTAATGCAGCTGAAGGTATTATGGATTATTTAAAAGTGTAATAACGTTATTTATTTTTATGCTAAAGAAAGCAAACCTTAGGGTTTGCTTTTTTGTTTTATAATTTATTTTATACCAATCTGCTTAAATATAGGGTCAATTTAACGACGTTATGGAGGGCTTTAATTCATTTAACTTTTCAAATGGTTATGTCGGTTGGTATTACAAGCTTTATAAATACAAAGAGAGAAATAAATAGCAATAACGGCATAATTTTTTATGTTTATATATTAATTCACTATGTTTATGCCTTGATTTAAAAAGCAAGGGAGTCCAAAATTAAAATTGCTTATTAAACGTTTGTGCTAATCACAAATGTTAATATCATTAAAAACTAAGCAACAAAGAGTAAATTGACCCTAGGCAGAATCCTTCAGGCTGCGTATGTTTGGCATTTATTCTACGCTATCCTATTTATGGGGAATAACCACGCTACATAGGCTCTGCCTTGCCTGAACACCAAATAGTCTGCTGCAAATTTAACCTCGAAAGATAAACAGGCTCTAATATTAAACTTATAATTTAACAAAAGAAAACTCTCTTAATTATGTACGAATATTCAGACAAAACGGAAAGAACACTAATTGTAAGACTGTTTTCATTAATAGGCTTTATAGCGACATTTTCAATGTCTTGCATTGCGTTTACTAATGACGAACATTTACTTTTTATGATGCTATTGTGCTCATCTTTTATTTATATGTGGGCATTGATTAGTTATATAAACGTTGAAAAATCTGCAAATACAATTCTTTATAATCTATACGTTTTAATGATTTATTTGGTGCTCACAGGGGGTGTTGAAGGGACTGGACCTATCTGGATATTTATTGTTTCTCCAGTCACATTTTCTATTCGAGGATTAAAGCGCGGTACTTTTGATATTGTTTTATTTTTGATTGCGGTAATTTTAGCGTTTTATTTTGCTGACGCCTTTGATATTTATAATTACGAACCTAATCAATATACATATAGAGTACTGTTTTCATTTGTAATTGTTGCGATGTTAAGTGCTTTTTATGAGTACACAAGAGAAAAATATAATGACAAGATTATTGCTTTAAGCCAAAAAAATGAGGTGTTAGCCACAATAGACCCACTAACTAACTTGCCGAATCGACGGTATACAATGAAGAAGCTAGAAGAATTTAAGCTGGCTTTATCACGAGACCAAACCCCTTTTGTTATCATGCTTTGTGACGTCGATAACTTTAAAAAAATTAATGATGTGTATGGTCACGATATTGGTGACGAAGCGCTTACTCATTTAGCGAATACGTTAAAGCAAAATATACCAGATAAAGCACTTGTTTCTCGTTGGGGAGGGGAGGAGTTTCTAATTGCAATACCCAACGCAGTAAAAGAAAAAGGGGTAGAGGTTGCCAATAAAATACATGCTTCGCTTAAAAACAACTCAATATGTGAATTGCCAGAAAGTGTCAATTTGACAATTAGTATAGGTGTTATTCAGTGTCAAGAAGCGCGTTCTATCGATCTTGATATTAAGCACGCTGATGAATTACTTTATACAGCAAAAGAGCAAGGAAAAAACAGAACTTGCTCTTAATCATGTTTTTGGGTATCGCTTAATCCATAGAAAAATAGTCAAGAGACGGTTTTATTTTAGCTATACGGCGCTTTACGCTCATATAACATAGTAAGTTACAAATTACTTGTGAAGCTAAAATGCTCCAGTAGCCAATAACGCTATTATCAGAAGTATTCATCAGATAGATTACCCCTACAGCTGTTTGTAGTAATAAAACAACATTTAAAAACCGGAATAAATGTTGTTTAAATTTAGTGTGTTTAAAGCGACTAAAGAGAGTTAGAAATATACTTAATGTTAGCAATAACCAACCCACAACAACGCACATAAAAAGTAAATCACTTGCCATTTCACTTATCCTTATACCAATCCGTAATAATACTTAATCAATTGAGGGGATGTAACTGCGTTAAAAATTTCTTATACAGAACAAATGTATAGAAAAACTTAAACAGAGTGCCCCGTAATTATTTTGTTGGTTTAAGCGTGCGCTTTTATTAATTCTTTTGCGTTTGCTTTGGCTGTTTTACTTACGTTATCGCCTCCTAATAATCTCGCTATTTCATTTACTCGACCATCTTTATTTAAAGGCAACATATTGGTAAACGTTTCGCCTTGTGCAATTTCTTTCGCTACAAAAAATTGCTGGTGCGCACTACTCGCGACCTGCGGTAAGTGGGTGACACAAATAACTTGAGTAGACTTACCCAATTGACGTAAAAGTTTGCCTACAGCCGATGCGGTAGGACCCGATATACCCACATCTACTTCATCAAAAATGAGTGTTGGCGTTGTTACTTTTTGCGCGATGATCACTTGAATAGCAAGGCTGATACGCGAAAGTTCACCACCTGACGCTACTTTTGCAAGAGGCTGGAGCGGCTGACCAGGGTTGGTTGACACTAAAAAAGATACATTGTCGTAGCCTAAATTATTTGGCACACGATCTGTTTCTTGAATTAAAGCTATCTCGAATACACCGTTTTCCATTGAGAGATTTGCCATACTTTCACTGATCAAGGTATTGAGTGTATTGGCATACTCTTTACGGCTTTGACTTAGTTGCTCACTTGCTTGCTGATAGTGTACTAGCGCATTTTCTATTTCAGATTCTAGTTGTTCCAACCGAGAGTTATTATTACTAATTGATTCTAACTCCTGTGAAATAGATTGATGAAACTCAACAAGGGCTTGTGGTTTTATATGGTGCTTACGCGCTAAATCCATTGCACCGCCTAGCCTATTTTCTACTTCAACTAAACGAGCAGGATCTAAATCAGCTTGCTCAGTGTAACTACGTACTTCACGGCTTGCTTCTTCTACTTGAACCGCTGCTTCAGCAAGTAAGGCAGCAACACTGGCTAAGCTTTCGTCGTACTGAGCCAGCTCTGTAAATTGTTGAGCACTGTGTTGTAATAACGAACATGCATTTTGTTCATCACTTTCGTATAAATGTTGTAGTTCACGCTGACAGGCTTCTAAGATAGTTTGGCTATTGCTGAGTTTGTAATGCTCTGCTTCTATTTGTTCAAACTCGCCTTCTTGTAATGCAAACTCGTCGAGTTCAGCAACTTGGTATTCTAGGAGTTGTTTTTGGGCTGCCTGCTGTAATTGCTGTTGTTCTAGATGTTTAAATTCTTTTTGTAAACTCGCAAATTGTTTATAGTTTTGACTAACACTATTAACGAGGTGGTGATGCCCTGCATAGGCATCAAGTAGTTGTAGTTGATGTTCGGCTTTCAAAAGGTGCTGGTGCGCATGTTGCCCATGAATAGAAATAAGGTATTGGCCAAGCTCTTTTAATTGAGCAGCAGTGACTGCACTGCCATTAATGTAGCTTTTACTACGACCATTTTTACACACCACACGTCGTAACAAGCATTCGTTATCGGCATTACCTAACATGTGATGCTCTAAAAAAGCTTGTGCAAGCGGAAGGTCACTTAAATCAAACTGAGCGCACACTTCTGCTTTGTCGGTATTGGGGCGAACCGCAGAGGCTTCTGCGCGTTCACCTAAGCACAAAGAAAGCGCATCAATAGCAATAGACTTACCAGCACCTGTTTCTCCGGTAATGGCGGTCATGCCGCTTTGCCACTCTGTGCTTAAATTACTTACAATTGCAAAATTTTTAATTTCTAAACCAATTAACATACTGTTTATCCATCCAGTCAATTGACTGTTAATTTATACAGTGTTTTGGTTTTTTGCAAATTAATTTTTTATTATTTAAGCAGCATTGGCTTCTTGAGCTGATTGTTCTTCATTTGATATTTGTTGTGGCATGTTATTTTCAGCGGGCTCAGCAAGCTCAGCAGTCCTAAGAAGAATAATTAATGAGGGGAGGGTCTCAGTGTAAAAAACTTTGTTATATAAGATCCCTTGTGGTGGAAGCTCAGATACAAAGTACTGTATGTTATCAGCGAAAGTAATGCTTGATGATGTTTCGTAGGTTTTACTCAATTCATGAGACAAAATATTGATAAGTAAATCGGTAATACTTTCTAATTTTTGCAAGTTTTCGTCTGTATGACCCTGTACCACAAAAAAATTATTTACGATGGCTTGTATTTTAGGGACATATTTAGGGCGGATCACTTTTGCTTCTAATAAATCGTTCAGTTTGAGTTTTAAACGCAGACTTGTTTTGGATACTCGATCATTAAAAAGCTTTTTCTTAGCTTCAATTGCTATGCGACGATTTTTTTCTACGACTAAGTAGCTACCAAGTAGCGTTATTAATAATAAGAATGTAAAAAATACAACATACGTCATTACTACTAGTTCCTAAAAGATAATTTATTATTTTAGTATATTTTGCTCGAAAGTATTACGCTTGGCAATAAAATTAGTACAAACGGCTACCCCAATTTAATTTTGTGCGCAAAACGTTATAGTAAGAGTAATTTTTTGGGTGAATTAAACGCAGTTTTTTATCGGCTTTTTTAATTACCACTTCATCACCAGGCAATACCGCAAGTACTACGTGACTGTCGCAACTAACTTGTAAGCTATCTGTATTTTCGAGGCTAAGCTTCAAACGCACTTCGTTATCGGCATCAACAACTAGCGGTCTACTCGATAATGTGTGTGGAAACATAGGTACTAGTGAAATAGCATTGAGTTCAGGCGTTAAAATTGGACCACCGCCTGAAAGTGAATAAGCCGTGGAGCCTGTTGGTGTAGATACAATTAAGCCATCTGAACGCTGCGAAAATACAAAGTCATGATTAATAAAGGCTTCAAACTCAATCATGTGCGCGACTTTATCGGCATGTAAAACGGCTTCGTTTACTGCTGAATTTGCACTTTTTAGCTCATTATGACGATATACTTCTACTTCTAATAAAAAGCGTTTTTCTTCAATAAAATCACCGCTTAAAACTTGCTCCAAACTGGGTTCAAAGCCTTCAGGGTTCAAATCAGTTAAAAAGCCTAAATTCCCTCTATTTACACCAATTACAGCGACATCAAAACGGGCCAGCACGCGAGCTGCCCCTAGCATGTTGCCATCGCCGCCTACTACAATAGCAAGATCAGCTTGCTCACCTAAATCAACTAACTTAACGAGCTTATTATTAGGCACATCCACTAATTGTCCGCCAGTGCGTTTTTCTACAATAACTGCAAAACCAAGCGCAAGTAAAAATGTATGCAGGCGTTGTAGTGTTGCCGCAGCCCCTGGGTGATTTGGTTTGCCAATAAGGCCAATGGTTTTAAAAGGAGAGTCCATAATGTACACACGGTAAGTTTTAGTCTTTGTAGAGTAACCCAAAAGAGAAGTGTTTGAAAATACAGATTTTAGCTAAATTAATATGACTTAATTACACCGCTAACGAGGGCGTGTTGATCTTTGTGGATTAAAATTTGTTTAATCTAGGGGCGATTTAATCGCG
>NZ_PNDU01000192.1:0-2293 GCF_005886635.1 Pseudoalteromonas sp. S558
AGGCGATAACGCAGCATAAATACCAAACATGCGTAGCCCTTTGGGTTCTCCCTAGGGGCGATTAACGCTTGTTGCCTTCATGAATGTAGACAATAAGCGTGGGCAGGGTGCGGAAGCTTTGCTTGGTTTTTACTTATTCTTAATTAGAGTAACGCAGGAGCAGTTACCGAGCCCTCTAAGTTACAAATCTCGCGTCGCGATTCAGTCGCCCCTAAATTGTACAAATTTCAATCCACAAAGAACAACACGCCTAATATCTGCACTTCAGCTTTATTAATAACTAAAGCCACAAATAGGTGGTTTTAAATTGTAAAAATATGATACCGGTGTCATTTATAACATGACTTTTATGACACCGGTATCATTGAAATTATTCATGTTTTTTACTAAATATATGTGTTTTTAGGGCCTTTACAGGCTCGAACATCCCCAACCCTTCTGTTACTATAAATACAGCTTAAGGTAATTAAGAACCCAGAGCTATCCCGTTCAATCTCTCATATAGTTAGGTATAAACATGACTTCAAGCGCTACACGTTTTGTCGATTTAACCGCAGCTGAACTTGTCGAGCACGCGATCCGCCGTGGCGAAGGGACTTTAGCCGCAAATGGAGCTTTTGTTGCAATCACCGGTCGTCGTACTGGTCGTTCACCAAAAGATCGTTTTATTGTTCAAGAAGCAACTACTCAAGATGATATCCAATGGGGCAACGTAAATCGCCCATTTGATGAAGATAAATTTGACGCACTATGGGCTCGCGTTGAAGCACATGTTCAAAGTAACGACCACTTCACCTCTCACCTAGAAGTTGGCGCAGACACCGAGCATTACTTGCCTGTTATTGTAACTACAGAAACAGCGTGGCATCATATTTTTGCCAAAAATATGTTTATTGAACCACAAAATTACAATGCTTCTGATCTGCCTCAATGGCAAGTGATGAACGTCCCTTCATTTGTATGTGAGCCAGAACGTGATGGCACGAATAGCGATGGTACGGTTATTATTAACTTCGCGCAGCGTAAAGTGTTACTTGCGGGTATGCGTTATGCCGGTGAAATGAAAAAATCGATGTTCTCTGTCCAAAATTTCCTACTACCAGCAAAAGGTGTATTACCAATGCACTGCTCTGCAAATGTAGGCGAAGCTGGCGATACTGCATTATTTTTTGGTTTATCGGGTACTGGTAAAACAACGTTATCTGCAGATCCAACTCGCTTTTTAATCGGCGATGATGAACATGGTTGGGCACCTGGTAGTGTATTTAACATCGAAGGCGGTTGTTACGCTAAATGTATCGATCTTTCTCAAAAGAATGAACCTGTTATTTGGGATGCTATTCGTTTCGGTACAATTTTAGAAAACGTCGTGTTAGATAAAAAAGGCGTTCCAGATTTTCACGATACGAGCCTAACTCAAAACAGTCGTGCAGCTTATCCGCTTGAGCACGTTGAAAAGCGAAAAGTAGAAAACCGTGCAGGCGAACCAAAAGCTGTTGTTTTCTTAACATGTGATGTTAGTGGCGTACTACCACCGGTATCAATACTCAGCGAAGAAGCCGCCGCATTTCATTTTTTAAGTGGTTATACAGCAAAAGTAGGATCGACTGAAATTGGTTCTACAAGTGATATTGAATCTACATTTTCAACATGTTTTGGCGCACCATTTTTCCCTCGTCCAGCAGGCGTTTACGCCGAATTACTAATGAAACGAGTACGAGAGTTTGGCGCTAAAGTATATTTAGTTAATACCGGCTGGACAGGTGGTCCTTACGGTACTGGTAAACGTTTTGACATCCCAACAACTCGCGCAGTTGTAGATGCAATCGTATCAGGTAATTTAGCTGGTGTTGAAACACAACATATCGATGTATTAAACCTTGATGTACCTGTTGAAGTTCCAGGTGTAGACACTAACTTACTCAACCCTATTAATACTTGGGAAGATAAAGCTAAGTACAATGAATATGCTGCCAAACTTGCCGCTGACTTCACCGAAAACTTTGCTAAGTACGATGTGTCTGATGATATAAAGAATGCAGGGCCTAAAGCTTAATTATTTGTTTATAAATTAGCTTTGAATTTGCATTAAAACGCCAGCTCACGCTGGCGTTTTTGATCCATTCAACGAGTATCCCATGCCAACACTAAGTAACCTGAACTCTGGATAATAAATCTATCTCTAGCAGCTATTTTCTGCGCTAACTGCGTTGAATTTACTTGCAATAGGCCAGCGATTGACGCGTAAAGTCGCCTTGTTTTCACTGAAAACCTCTGGCTGGAGAAAATAAAT
>NZ_PNDU01000193.1:0-18303 GCF_005886635.1 Pseudoalteromonas sp. S558
AAGTTTTGTTTGCCCCGTGATGACGGCCAGCTCTCTGTCATGCTCGGCCTTTTTGATTTTACCGCGATATTCTATGTACGTGGTGAGGGGGGCAAAGATGCCACCCAGCCAACTAAAAAAGGGTTTGCTTTAGTCATCGTCTAAAATCCCTTTGGTGTGCTTTTTAACTTAATACACCGCAAAGGCCCCTATTAATGCCCCTGCTACCGCTGTGATTAACCATGTTTTGTTTATCATGGCCCTCTTAACTAACGTTATAAACTGCTTTAGTAAAGTAACAAAGTGAAATGGTTTATTTTCAATCTGAAAATAAACCTAAGCCCCTATCTAATTCCAACTATGTTGGAAAAGTCATTGCTATTTTGCCCCATTTATCTTTTTGTTCATCCATAAATAAATCTTCATGGGCTGGATCGAATTTAGGGTGTTCACTATCCCAAAATGGATATTTCAATATAGCTTGTAGCCGCCATAACTTTGCTACATTCAATAAGATTTCGACTTCCCATGGTTCAACTAATATTGTTCCATTGTTATGTTTATTTATTATTTTTTCTAGTTCAATTAATTTTTCTTTTTTAGCATATGAAAGTAATTCATTGAAAATTTTTGGAGGTAAGAAATATTCTTTCATTATTTATACTTTTTCATGTGTGTTTGTCATTAGCTTAGTTAATTGCTCTAAGCTTAAAATTAAATCTTCTGCCGTCATTGGCCTCGGACCATTAAGTAGTGGATGGTCTTTCTGTAAAAAATTAAAAAACAGGCCTTCTGGTAATTGTTTGCCAACTGCTAATTTCCATCCTTAATATCAAATTTTAAAAAGTGATTTACTTTTTTATAGTGCTCGTAATCTGGGTGGCCAATACAAAAAATGAATGCTGCAAAGTCAACGGCCGAAACATGCCCATCATTAAATTCAATCTCGAGTATGTGATCTGTAATATGCTTAACATTAACTACCAATAGTTCAGACATTTTTCACTTTCTCATAAGCATTAAATTATAATCATCCTTAACAAGCTTTTATGTCCATAACGCCCAGCGAATATCTATGAGTCGATGCAACATTTTATTTTGCTCACTAATCTCTTCAGGCTCTGGCACTATAGGCTCTTCATATGTCAGCCACCAATGATAAAGAGTTTCGAGTTCTTGCTTTGTAGATCGAGTAATTTCATCAACATCCCAATTAGTGACTTCAAATAGCCTCTCTTTTTCGACTGTGTCTTTTAGTAACTGAAAACAAGCATGTAACATTACAGTGTCTTTATCGCGCCATTCTTCATTTAAGCTTTCTATTTTTAATTTATTACTAGGTTCCATAATATCCCACAATATGACGGCTTTGAAAAAATTATATAGCTTAACTTTATAAATATAAACAGGTGTTTATAAACGATGGATTTTACTTGTTTTTTAATGCAAGCTTACTGGTAAAGGTAATTATTTGACTTTTAATTAAAAAGGTAACTGCCCTACTTCCCTATTTTTATGTTAACAGCGATTTAACCATTTCGACTAATACACTTTGCTTCACTGGTTTTAATAAAACGCTATCAAAACCTAGGTTGAGGTATTCACTATCACTGACTCCATCTTTATTTGCAGTATGCGCAATAATTTTTGTTGAAGCTGGGTTGATGTGTTTTTTCAGTTTTAGCATGGCATCAGTGCCTGTAAACTCAGGCATAACAATATCCATTAAAATAATATCGTAATTGCCTTGGGAAACCATTAGCATGGCTTCGATAGCACTTGGCGCAAAATCAATATTAAAATTATGCTCTGCAAGCATGGCTCTAATCACAATTTCAACTAAAGGGTCGTCATCAACTAAAAGTATATTGTGAGTTTTTTTTTGCACAGAGTGTTCAAATTTTGTTGCAATATCAACCATATTAGTTGGCGTTTTTTTAGTTTTAGGTGTTGTTGTTACAAGCTCAAAAACATTATTTATAGGGGGGCTAATCAGCGGGATCACTAAAGCCGTGGAATTGATGGTTTTTTTATGCAAGTGTTTGATGGCTGAAATAGTATTTACTCCCAATATTCGACTGAACAGTTAATAAGATCCCCAACACAGTTAGGAGTACTTAGTGATAAAACGTCTAACTTCAGGAGTATTTCAGCAATTTTTAAGCCAAAGTTTTTGCTTAAAATATTGATATTTATTAATAAGATAATAAAGTATCTACACTATTACAAATATAATTCGCAAAATGCAACGCCATATGCAAATAAGTTGTCTCTATAATATGGCGTTTGTATCACTTATTATAAGTTTTAGGTTGCACAAATAAAAGCGCACTTGTTAAGTAAGTTAATGTAAGGCTGGCGTAAATGGAATGCTTTGGCAAATTTTTGCTTCAGCTACTAGTAATTCTTCTAGGCGAATATCAACGTCTTCTTTGTCGAAATATTCGTAAGCCAGTTCGACAAATAAGTTTTTATGCTTTTCTTCTGAGGCAGCAATAGCAGCATAAAACTCTTTTTCTTTTCCTTCTGGCAAGGCTTGGGCAACTAAAGAAAACCGTTCATGGCCGCGTGCTTCAATTACACCACCAACGAGTAATCTATCCATTAAAAATTCATCACGACCGTTTCTAAATAAGCCGCGGATTTGTTTAATGTATGGATCTTTTTTGTCGTCACCTAAGTTTACGTCGCGCTCCATTAAAATTTTAAGCACTTCTTTAAAATGAATCATTTCTTCAAGTGCTAGATCTGTCATGGCTTTTACCAATTTTCGCTTATCTGGGTAATGCGAAAGCATAGACATCGCCATACCCGATGCTTTTTTTTCTGCAGCGGCGTGATCTTGTAAAAAAGTATTAAAGTCAGCAAGGACAACCTCGGTCCATGCAAATGGTGTGTGGTATTTTAATTCAAACATCTTCTATACAACTTAAATAATAATGCGGCGATTTTACCGTATTTGATTTAAAAAATCTTGTAAGGCAGTAATTTATCTATGCGCCCTTTGGCCGTAGATTCTACTTTTAATGGGTGCTTAATATCGTTCCATGCGGTGACTTTACCGCCCATATTCATTTTTTCAAAATCAGTTTTATCACTTTTAAGTGCCAAAAAATTACACAGCTGTTTGTAACTGTGTGGCTTTGCTATATCAATAGATAAAAAGTCTTGCTGACGATTTTTAAAATACGTTTGAGCACTATTAAAGTGCGTGTTGTAACAGTTTGTTAAATAGTTATTGTCGTTAATGTTATGCAGTGATAATCCACTAAAGGTATTTAAATAACAGCGTTTTATATGGATATTAAAGCCCCCGTCTGTACGGGTTAAATTAGTGTACATACGCGTTAAAAGTTGTTTTATTGAAGGAACCCAGGCTGTAAGCTCTCGTTCTAAATAGATAAATTTAGAATGAGGATAATGAGTATCAAGCGTTTTAAAGTCATTAAAAATTGGGGTGTCGGCAATGGCGGTGGCATTTTCAAAACAAGCATGAGTATACGCGGTATGCGCGGTTGTAATGCCAAGTTCTAAAAGTGCATGGCACACACTGGTTGTGCCGGTACGCGGTAAACCTATTATAAATATTTTGCTCATTAACTTTTCTTTAATTAGCCACGTGTTACTAGTAATACAAAGGCGCTAACAACTATGACTAAGAATGTTGCAATAGTACCAATTTGGCGATATTTCAGGCTTTTTTCTACTATACCTAAATTTTGAAACACACGTCCGATCAATAAAGCACCGCCTAAGATGTGGCAGTAATGGCTTGCAAGCCCCTGGTACTCTGCTAAAAAAAGCAGTATTAAAGCAAGTGGTACATATTCCATAAAGTTTGCGTGGGCACGCACAGCACGTTGCAGCGTTGTATTACCGTTATCACCTAACGATATTTGTTCTGCGCGGCGCACTTTTATTACGTTAAAGCTCAAATAAATGTAAAAGAATGCAAGTAATGCAGCATAAGTTGAAATGATCACGGCGTTTTCCTGTTATTTTTATCGCATAAGCATGCGCTCTATTATTGTGGACGTGATAATAACATATAAATTTGAGCAGCATTATCAGAAGTTTACTAAATGCCTATGCTAAGCTAAGGGTATTAAGTAAGTAGAAAAATACACAAGGATTTTATGTTTGTACCTCGCAAAGTAGCTAATAGTTATCGTGAAATGATCAACAGTATTGGCTTTTACCCTTCACTTCTTTCTGTTGCCTTTTTGGTATTTGCTATTATTACCATGTCGGTTGAATATTTAGCCCCAGTTGAACAGTTAAAGTCGTTTATCTCTGTGATACTTGTTGATAGCGCCGAAAACGCGCGTACTATTTTAAGTACCTTAGCGGGCAGTATTATTTCACTTACGGTGTTTAGTTTTTCGATGGTTATGGTTGTTTTAAACTCGGCCAGTGCGAGTTTATCGCCCCGTGTTGTACCTGGCCTTATTACTCGTAAATCACATCAAATGGTATTAGGGTTTTATTTAGGCAGTATAATTTATTCTATTATTATGCTCATCAATATTAACAAGCTTGATGGTGGCAATACTGCGATCCCATCAATCGGCGTATTATTTGCGCTTGTGTTTGGTTTAATCTCGTTAGGGTTATTTGTATTTTTTATCCATTCAATTTCTCGCGCCATTCAGGTTGATAATGTGTTAAATGGGTTGTTTAGCCAAACTAAAAGAGAAATAAAAGCCATTATACAAAGGCAGCAAGACAACCCCGTAGAAAACTTTCCTGACTTTGAGCAATGGCAATCTATAAGCAGTAAAACCGAGGGGTATTATAAAGGCGTGCATACCGACAAGCTGTGTGCCATTTTGGCAGAGGAAAATATAAAAGTGTATATTTCTGTTAACCAAGGCTATTTTACCGTTAAAGGCTACCCATTTTTAAAGTGTAATAAAGATATATCAAACAACGAAGCACTTATAAATAAAATTTTAGACTGCTTTATTTTTTATATTGAAGAGTACATAAGTGATCATTATCGTTATGGTTTAACGCAAATATCAGAAATTGCAGTTAAAGCAATGAGCCCAGGTATAAACGATCCAGGTACTGCGGTTAAATCGATTGATATGCTTAGTATTTTACTTATTCAACGACTTTCAATTAACGATATTAATTACTCATTTAAGCACAGCGAGAGCGGCCCATTGTTGTATTCACACGAAACCAGTTTTGATGAACTGCTACACGACAACTTTACACCACTTAGAAATTATGCAAAGGGCGACGCCTACGTAATGACGAATGTACTTGAGGCGTTTAAAAATATTTTGTTTGTAGCGCACCAATATACGGACGCACGAAATAGTCTATTTAATTACTTAAATGCGATTGTGGATGACATAAATGAGCATGTTACTAATGCGTACGACAGACGTGAAATTACTAATATGTTAAATGCAATCACCCGTATCAGTGAAGAGCAAGGTAAAGAATTGGTGGCGCGTTTTGAGCACCACCAAAAGTAAATTTAATCTATGTAGTACACAGCGTAGCTTGAAGCCGTTACTTTAATTTCTCCCGCATGATAGGCATCCGGTACGTAGTTACTTGGTGCGCTATCTGCCATCATCACTTTCTCGGCGCGCATGTATGGCTGCGACTGTACGTTCAATGGGCTAAGGGATGCAGAATATAAGCCTTTTAAGTCAACCCCATAATCTTCACTAAACTCTTTTGCAGCATCACGCGCATCTTTTATTGCCAGTTTTTGAGCTTTTTTATGTAGCTCGTTGTAATTACTTGCTAAAAACTGCGTTTGATTAATTTCGTTAATCCCATTATTAACTAAACTTTGTAGTAACTTAGGGTATTTATTTATATCGCTAAGTTTTACAGTTAAGGTACGGGCAACTCTAAACCCTTTAAAGTCTTGATTACCTGTTGTGCGGTTGTATTGATTATCGCGGTTTATTGAAATTTGCCCCGCGTTTATATCGCCCTGCAAAACCCCCATTTCTTTAACAAGTTTAATGGCCTTAGCCATAGTTAAATCAGTTTTATTTTTAGCCGCAATTAAGTCTTTATCAATTTCGGTAATACCCACACTAATTTGTACATAGTCTGGCATTGTAGTAAGTGTGGCTTCGCCTTTTACATAAATATGAGGAGCGTCGGGAGTTGCCGCTGCGAGTGTGTTAAAGCTCAGTGCGCTTAAAGTCAACGCGGTGCCTAAAACGAAAGTCAGAGTTTTCATAAGTCGATCCTTTAATTTAGTAGATCCTATTAAAGAGCCTACGTGGTTAATTAGCGATGAACAAGCACAAAAAAACAGGCAATTGCCTGTTTTTTGTTAAGTGTTGTAACTAACGTTACAACAAGTTGCACGTTAAATTACGTATAGGTGCAATTAAATACTGCTGCGCTTGTAGTTGCGGTATTTAGGTAACCAGTAGTTTTTATCAATGGCTGCCCATAATGCATCATCAGAAATCTCAAGAGCGACGCCCTCTTCAATTGCTTTTTTAGCTATGGCAAATGCAATTCGCTTACTCAATGTTTCTATTTCTGTTAGCGCTGGTAATAAACTGCCAACACCCGTATTAGCACGAGGAGACGACTCAGCAAGCATTTCGCTAGACACACTTAGCATTTCATCTGTAATACGTGTTGCTTTAGCGGCTATAACGCCTAAACCAATACCAGGGAAAATATAACTGTTATTGCATTGTGGGATTGGGAACGTTTCGCCGTTGTATTCAACCGGTGCAAACGGGCTGCCTGTTGCTACAAGTGCTTTACCGTCTGTCCATTTAATAACATCTTCTGGGTGAGCTTCTACCTGTTTAGATGGGTTACTTAATGGAAAAATAATTGGCTGCTCACAATTTGCGTGCATTGCGCGTATTACTTGTTCAGTGAATAAACCAGGTTGGCCTGAAACACCAATTAAAATATCTGGTTGTGCACAGTGCATTACATCAAGTAATGATGCGTATTCGCCACTGTAAGTCCACTCATTTAGCGAGCCTTGCGGTTGCGCGAGTGCTTGTTGAAAATCACGTAAACCTTGCATACCCTCTGATAATAAACCAAAGCGGTCGACCATAAATACTTGGCTACGTGCTTGAGCTTCAGTGATGCCTTCAAACACCATTTGGCTAATTATTTGCTCAGCAATACCACAGCCGGCAGAGCCCGCACCAACAAATACTACTTTTTGTTGGCTTAGCGTTGAATTTTTAACACGACATGCCGCAAGTAAAGACCCGACTGTTACAGCCGCAGTTCCTTGAATATCATCATTAAAGCTACAAATTTCATCGCGATAACGTTTTAGTAATGGCATTGCATTTGGCTGTGCAAAATCTTCAAACTGCAGTAATACATTTGGCCAGCGGCGCTTAACGGCTTTAATAAATAAATCTAAAAACTCATCGTACTCATCTTGAGCAATACGTTTGTGACGTGCGCCCATGTACATTGGGTCGTTTAACAGTTTTTCGTTATTAGTACCCACATCAAGCATTACAGGTAATGTGTACGCCGGACTAATGCCACCACACGCAGTGTAAAGTGATAATTTGCCGATTGGGATACCCATGCCGCCAATACCTTGATCGCCAAGGCCTAAAATACGTTCACCATCGGTAACAACAATGACTTTCACTTTGCCTTTTGTTGCATTGCGTAAAATGTCATCAATTTGAAAGCGATCTTCATATGAAATAAATAAGCCACGTGCGCTGCGGTATATATCTGAGAATTTTTCACAGGCGTCACCCACTGTAGGGGTGTAAATAATAGGCATCATTTCTTCAAGATGATCGCGCACTAAACGGTAGTAAAGTGTTTCGTTGTTATCTTGAATCGCACGTAAGTATATGTGCTTATTGAGATTGTCGGTAAAGCTTGAGTACTGCTGATAACAACGCTCTACTTGCTCTTCTATTGTTTCAAAGCGAGGAGGTAACAAGCCAGCAAGGTTGAAGTTTTCGCGTTCTTTTTTACTAAAGGCACTGCCTTTATTTAATAGCGGTGTTTCAATTAGGCCAGGGCCAGCATGATGAATATAAAGGTAATTTGGATCAGTATTTGTTGTCATATTTCCAGGCTTTAACGAAGTCTTAAGTTATGATCTGCCATTATCATTGTTAAAGGTAAAATTGCAATGAGTATGGAACTTGTCAGACCATTGAGAATATACAAACACGAGCTTTACTCGTGCTTGTATTATACATAAATTAAAATTTAATAGTGGCGTTTTTATCAGTTAAATCAGATAACGCGACCCCTTCACGGCGAGGATCTGCGCCGCCATATAATTTGTTGTTTTTAACTTCAACGGCATGTAAACCCGAGTTTAAATCGAGCACTCGCACATTATGACCGCGCTTAGTAAGCAAAGGTGCAATGGCTTCAAGGGCTGTGCCTTTTTCAAGGCTGGTGTAATCGTTGCGATTTGTTGTGCGCGGTAGATTAATGGCCTCTTGAGCTGATAAATTCCAGTCAATAACACCTACAACTACTTGTGCTACGTAATCTATAATACGACTGCCGCCAGGTGAACCTACCACTAAACGTAAACTGCCATCTTTATTAAATACCATTACCGGTGACATAGAGCTGCGCGGACGTTTACCTGCCTCTACTCGGTTTGCTACAAGCTTGCCATTTTTACGCGGTGAAAGTGAAAAGTCAGTGAGTTGGTTATTTAAAATAAATCCGTTAACCATAACCGTAGAGCCAAATGCCATTTCTATTGAGCTGGTCATCGACACTGCATTGCCTTTACTATCAACAATCGATACGTGCGAAGTAGAGGGCAACTCGTAAGAATCATCCGCTGCATAGCTTAAATAATCGACTGGATCACCGGCCACTGCTGGCTGATCAGTATCAGTAATTAATTTAGCACGAGAAGCAATGTAGTCTTTATCTAGCAATTCTTTAGTGGGTACTTGAGTGAAATCTGGATCGCCCATATACATATCGCGATCGGCAAATGCTATGCGTGAAGCTTGAGTAAAATAATGAATCGCTTTTTCATCATTTGGCTTAAGCGCACTCATATTTTTATGTTCAAGCAAGCCTAGCATTTGTAATACAGCTACACCGCCACTGCTAGGTGGTGCCATTGAACATACATTGTACGCGCGGTATTCAATACACACGGCATCGCGCTCTTTGCTTTTGTAAGCGGCTAAATCTTGTACACTAAGTTTGCCAGGCGCTATGGAAGAATTTTGTACCGCCTTAACCATTTTTTTAGCATTATCGCCTTTATAAAATGCATCAATACCCTGCTTTGCAATGTCTTTGTATAAATCAGCCAGTGGTTGGTTTTGTTTAAGCGTACCCGCTGCAATCAATTTACCATTAGGGTAAAAGTACTCATTTATTACTGGCATACTCATTACGCCTGGGTTTAACTGACGTGCTAATAAGCCGTGTAAACGCGGCGATACAACAAAGCCTTGCTCAGCTAGTTCAATGGCTGGTTTAAATAACTCACTCCATGGGAGTGTCCCGTATTGCTTATGCGCGTTTGCAAAGGCATGTAAAACACCCGGAACGCCCACAGAGCGCCCGCCTACAACGGCTTCAATCCATTTTACCGCTTTGCCATGTTTATCTAAAAACAGAGTGTCGTCTGCGTTTGCTGGTGCAGTTTCACGGCCATCAAAACTAGTCAGCTTGTTGTTTGCTTTGTTGTAGTACAGCATAAATGTACCACCACCAATGCCTGATGATTGCGGCTCAACCAAAGTAAGTACAAGCTGCGTGGCAATAGCGGCGTCTACGGCACTGCCGCCTTGCGCTAAAATTTGCTGACCTGCGCGTGAAGCATATGGGTTTGCAGCTGCAAGCATATACTTGTTACCTGTCACCTCTTGTTTGTGAATAAGCCCTGTTGCGGCTTCTGGCTCGCGAGTTTCAATTACTTGCTGTGCAAAAGAAGGCAGTGTTACTGCACACAGCGTAATAGCTAATAATGAGTTAAGTTTAAAATGCATAAAAAGTCTAAAAACACTTAATGACGATAAGATAATTGGCATCTTAAAGTTAAACGGGCACAATATGCAAAAATTTATACTAAAAAATGACAATAAAATGCTTAATTTACCACTGCAGCCCCGTTATTTATTACCGCCTATAATTTTGCTGCTTTTTAGCGCTATTTTTGCTGCATTTGATTTAAATAATTTACTAGAATTTAACCGTGAGCTTGTCAACCAAGGTGAATTATGGCGTATATTTACCAGCCAGTTTGTTCATGCTAACTGGGCACACTTGGGATTAAATGCCAGCGGTATTTTATTAATTTGGTTGCTGCATGGCGAATACACATCACCTACTCGCTACGCTTTTAATACAAGTGCGCTAGCACTGTGGTGTGGACTCGGCGTGTATTGGTTTTGCCCTAGCATACATATTTATACCGGATTAAGTGCTCTACTGCATGGTGTAATTATTTGGGGGGCAGTTAAAGATATAACTGTAGGACTAAAATCGGGTTATTTATTGTTTATAGGTGTATGGATAAAAATAGCGTTTGAGCAATTTAGTGGCCCAAGTACCGATATAGAAAAACTAATTAACTCCACTGTGGCTATTGATGCACATTTAATTGGTGTAATTGGCGGGACTCTGCTTGCCATCCCACTGATCCGTGAATACCTAAAAAACAAAGATAGCCGCTAATTATTCAAAAATTGAAGTTCATAAAAAATGCCCCTTTAAAATTTAAAGGGGCATTTTTGTTTTTATACTTTAAAGATTAAAGCGTTTCTTTAAATAACTTATAAATACGGCGGTATTCGTCTAACCAGCTTGAAGGCTGTACAAAACCATGCGGTTCAACAGGAAATATTGCTGTTTCAAAGTTTTCTTTTTCAAGCTCAATTAAACGCTGTACTAAACGCACTGAATCTTGAAAAAATACGTTATCGTCAACCATTGGCGCATTAATCAATAAGCGTTTATTTAAACCTTCAGCGTAGTAAATTGGTGAGCTGCGCTCATACGCAATAGGATCAACATCTGGGTGATTTAGAATGTTAGCTGTGTAACCCGTATTGTAATGTGCCCAATCGGTTACTGGTCGCAGTGCTGCACCTGATTGAAACAACTCAGGGGCTGTAAATAGCGCCATAAAGGTCATAAAGCCGCCGTATGAGCCACCATAAGTTCCCACAGCCTTAGTATCAACGTTGGCATTTTTCGCCATCCATTTTACGCCGTCAGCCAAGTCTTGTGTTTCGGGAGTTCCCATTTGACGATAAATTGCAGTACGCCAATCACGTCCGTAACCTTTAGATGCGCGGTAATCCATATCCATTACTATATAACCTTCGTCTGCTAGTAATGAATGGAACATAAACTCACGAAAATAAACCGAAAATCCCATGTGTGAGTTTTGTAAGTAACCCGCGCCGTGGTTAAAAATAACCGCTTTACGGTTTTTACCGACTTCGCCCTCTACATAATCAGCTGGGTAGTACACTTTTGCGTATATGGGTTGTGAAGTATGACTCGAAGGCACAGCAACAATTTTGGGTGCAGTTAGCTTTTTCGCTAAAAATTCATCCGACACAGTATGCGTTAAACGTGTTGCTTGTGTATTTGCTTTAGCATCAGCAACGTAAAGCTCATTAGGCATGGTAATCGTAGAGTGCTTAAGCAGTAACTGGCTTTCATCTGGGCTTAATGTGTAGTCAGTCATCCCGTTTAAATCGGTAATTTGCTCGCTGTTACCCGTTTGTGGGTTAACGCGATAAATTTCGTACAGGCCCGGATGCTCAACATTTGCTTTATAATAGATTGCGCTGTCGTCGCGTGTAAGCGTTAAGTTCGAAACCTCAAATTGGCCTTGTGTCAGCGCGGTTGCTTTACCATTTAGTGGCTTTTTATAAAGTTGGCTGTAACCCGACTCTTCCGATAAGTAGTAAAGCGTGTTTGAATTATGTAACCAACCAAAATCATTAAATGCGTAAGCTATCCATGCATCATCATGCAAGCGATGCTGCGAAACTAATGTATTATTTTCAAAATCAACAGTTGCAAGCCAGCGGTCTTTGTTATCCCACGCTTCAAGCATAATAGCGACGTGTGAGCCGTCGTCATTCCACACGATTGGGCTTTGCTCAAATCCCCAATCCATAATAAGATTTATGCCACGCGGGGCTTTTTTAGATGTGTATGTTTTGCCTTCCCGTGCATAGTTTTCTTTTTTAACTGAGGCTAAAACGTCTTCATCAAAGCCAGGCAATGTATCGAACGAAAGCGACTTTTGGCTTTTATCTTTTAAATTAATGTATACAAGCTCTGACGTTTCTTCTTTTGCATCAGCTACACGACGGCGCGCTTTTTTAGGGTCGATAGTCGCATCATCAGTGATGTAGTTTGGCATAATGTCGCCATCACTGCGCCACCCTGTTTGCTTTTGCACAACCACTAATAACGCATCACCATTGGGTGAAAGCTGCACTTCAGCAACGGTATTTCCATCACCTAAATAATAAGCCGTATTAGCAATTGACGTATTTTGCTCATTTAACAATTCATTACGAGCTTGCTTGTCTTTTTTGTTTTTTTGCTCAAGTGCAACAAACTTAATCAGTTTATGCTGCTCTTTTGCAATGTAAGTACTGGGCTCTGTTACGCCCTCTGGTTTGTTTACTAGCTTTAAGTTAGCTAGTTCAGAGGTTAAACCCGTTACTAAGTCGGCTTTAAAAAATACATTACCTTGGCGATATGCCAATGCACCATCATTCAAAAATTGTGGTTTAGATTCAGTTGCTGACGTTTGTGTAATTTGCTTAATGGTGTTTGTTTTAATGTTTTTAACAAACACATTGCCCTTAAAGGTATAGGCTTGAAGTGATTTATCTTTTGAGTAAACGGCATTTTTAGCGCCTAGCATGTGCAGATTATTAAGTGCCACTTGCTGTGCTGTTTGGCTAGTAATTGCTTGGCTATAAAAATCTCTAAGTATGCTACCTTGCTCTTTTTGAGCATAAATAACGGTTGTTGAATCGGCTGACCAAAACGCGTTTTCTGGCTGATTACCCATCCAATCAGGGTGAGCCATTGCTTGCTCTAGCGTTATGTTTTGCGAGCCTGTATCGGCTGGTGTGTTTACAACCGCAGCAACCTTGGTTGCTAACGTATTTTGCTGTAATGAAGAGGTGTTAGCCGTCGCGCTACAACCTGCAAGCACAATACTTGAAGCAACAGCTAAGGCCACTAACGTTTTAGATGAAGAAAAATTAAAAATCATAGTGCTTCTATACGGTTATTATAATTAGGCCGTATTTAAGCAGAAGCACTCAAGTTATTGCAATTTTTTAAGATAAATAACGATTAAACAGGGTAAAGCTCAGTTTACTCAAGCTTATTCAATAATTAAATCGAGCCACACCATACGGTGATCGCTCGATGCGTTTCTATCTTTAATTAAGCGATACTGCTCGCTTGTTTTAGTAGGCCAAAACACGCCTCCACTTTTAACGCTTAAACCATAGTTTGATGGTAGAACGTAATCGACACGAGCCTGCCAGTTAGCAGTGTAATTTTGTGCATAAGACTCTTTATACTGCTCCTTTGAGCCTTCGCTTTTTGGCACAAAACTGGCGTTAATAAGTGAATTTTTAAGAAGTAAATCGGTTGTCATAACACGTGCTTTATCGCCTTCAGGGGATGCATTTAAATCGCCTAAAATTACAAAACGAGACTGTGCTTTTAATCCACCTTTTTGGCCGTTATCGTCATAAATGTAATTTGCGTTTGTTACGTAATCGGCAATTAACCTTATTTCATCATGGTTACGTTTACCATTACGATCTTCTTCGCCGTCAAATACTGGTGGTGTTGGGTGGGACGCTAATATATGCACAGTCTTATTGTTCACGTTGATTGGTAAATCCCAAAACGATTTTGAACTGAGTCTAAGCGCCTGCCATTCTTGTTTGTTATACCAGTTTTCAGCTGTTTTTGGCATAACCGGCATTTGCGCGTTTGGCATATCTTTGTATTTAAAGTTTTGCAGCGTTCTTATTTTTTCAAAATCAATTGGGTATTTTGAAAGAAGCGCCATACCGTAATGCCCTTCAAAAAAACCAAAGCCTTGTGCATCCCCCATCACTGCATTTTTTTGCCATCGTTATCTAAATCAAATTCGGTGGCTAATCCCGTATTTACTGGCGCTATATAAAAATAAGGATAGTTGATTGCCTCTTGTTTTTGCTGGCTAACGTTGAGGTAATGTTTATTGAAATACTCAACACCTTGCTCTTTAGGGATATAATCAAATTCATTAAGCAAAACAATATCAGGGCGAACACGTTGAATAATTTCAGCGATGTTTTTAATCTGTTGGTTATTTGATTTAAGTGCATTGACTAATGCATCACTTTTAATTGGCTGATCTTTAGCGGTGTGATTAGTGGCATCCATACTCACATTAAAAGTCGCCACGCGTAAGGTGTCTGCAGCAAAAGAATGTGTACTAAAAGTAGCTGCAACAAGCAGTGCGCTATAAATTGCTTTGATTTTCATGTCGTGATTTCACTTATAAAATAATGGTCTTAGCTATTATTTCATAAACGAAGGAATTTGTGCTTTTTTAAATTTTAAAAATGCCGAGCAAGCTCAGCATTTTTAAGTTGTGCATAATACTAATTTCATGCAATTGGTATAACGTTTAGTTCAAGATTAACTGTGCGGCAGCTTTTAAAATGCCAGGATACTCTTGCTCTGGTAAATAATCGCTAAGCTCACCCAACTTATCTGCAAGATCATTCATACTTTGAGCAGATACATTTATGTGACCCATTTTACGTCCTTGCTTTGCAGTTTTACCGTACCAATGGCTTGTAACATCAGAGACTTTTAGAACATCAAATGGAATACTTGCTTGGCCTAAAACATTTATCATTGCGGTGATTTGTTTAAGCTCGGTGTTACCTAGAGGTAAACCTGCAACGGCGCGCATATGGTTTTCAAACTGCGAGCAATGGCAACCTTGTTGTGTCCAATGACCGGAGTTATGAACACGTGGGGCAATTTCGTTAACAAGTAACGTGCCTTGTACATCAAAAAACTCTATAGCCAATACACCAACGTAGTTAAGCTCGTTTGCTATTTTTGTAAATGCATCGTTTGCCTGCGTTTCAAGGTTTTGGTTATTTTTACCGGCAATCGAGAGCGTTAACACACCATTAGTGTGCTCATTCTCGGTTAGCGGATAAATAGCCACATTACCGTGTTTATCGCGCGCACCAATAATCGACACTTCGCGATCAAATGGGATCATTTTTTCAGCAATAATAGTGTGCGGCGAAAGCTCAGTACCCGATGCAATAAAATCAGCCATTTCAGACCAAATTTGCTCTATTTGAGCATCCGATTTTAAACGCCATTGCCCTTTACCATCGTAACCTGCTTGGCATGTTTTAATAACCAGTGGCTTACCTAGAGTTTTAGCAGCGTGTTCAAGATGTGCTTTTTCGGTAATTAATTGATACGGTGCACACGCAACACCTGTTTTATCAAGTAATGCTTTTTCAAGCGAGCGATCGCCACCGGTTTTAATCGCGGCTTTACCTGGGTAAAACTTATTGCTGTTACAGCAAAGTGTTAGTACGTCATCAGGAATATGCTCAAACTCTGCCGTTATTGCATCAGCGTTTAATATTGCTTGCTCAAGCGACGTGGCATAAACCTCGCCTGTTAACGGGTGCTTAATTTGCTTGCTGGCTACATCGTACGCCACTACGTTTAAATTTAGCGGTGCGCCGGCAAGGCTCATCATACGCGCAAGTTGCCCTGCACCTAATATTAAAATATTCATTATTACTCTGCAGGGTTTGGATTAGCTAATATAGTGTCGGTTTGTTGTTTACGAAACGCTTCAATTTTTGCAAAAATTTCTGGATTTTGACATCCTAAAATTTGTGCCGCTAATAAACCTGCATTTGCAGCGCCAGGCTCGCCAATAGCAAGTGTGCCTACAGCAACGCCTTTAGGCATTTGGCAAATAGATAAAAGTGAATCAACACCATTTAATGCTTTTGATTTTACCGGCACGCCCAGTACAGGAAGCGATGTGAATGCTGCTGCCATACCCGGTAAATGCGCTGCGCCGCCAGCGCCCGCTATAATCACTTTAATACCACGTTCTGCGGCTGAGCTTGCGTAGTCGGCTAGAAGTTGAGGAGTGCGGTGTGCAGACACGACTTTTGTTTCGTACTTAATGCCAAAGTGTTCTAGCATAAGGGCTGCATGTTCCATGGTTGGCCAATCTGATTTAGAACCCATAATAATGCCAACAGTCATAAATACTCCTCAGTAATGTATTTTAAAAAATAGCGGACTTATGTCCGGTTTTAGGCGGGTATTATACCCAAAGCCATATTAATTGCGACTCACAAAAACAAAAAAAGCCATGTTTAAACATGGCTTTTTAGAATTAACGGGTAAATAGCTAATTAAGCGTCTTTACTCGCTAGGTATTCTGCGTAGTTGCCTCTAAAGTCGATAACTTTACCGTCTTTAATTTCCCAAATGCGGGTAGCTACCGATGATACAAATTGACGGTCGTGGGAAACAAACATCAATGTACCCTCGTAAGCTTCAAGGGCTAAGTTAAGCGCTTCAATAGACTCCATATCCATGTGGTTGGTTGGCTCATCCATTAGCAATATGTTTGGTTTATGCATCATAATTTTACCAAACAGCATGCGGCCTTGCTCACCACCTGAAATTACTTTAACTGATTTTTTAATATCGTTTTGCGAAAACAACATACGGCCTAAGAAGCTACGAACCACTTGCTCGTCGTCGCCTTCTTGTTGCCATTGCTCCATCCACTGAAACAAGTTCATGTCGGTTGCAAATTCGTCAGCGTGATCTTGCGCGTAGTAACCAATGTTGGCATTTTCAGAAAACTTAAACTCTCCGGCTTTTAGTGCTAAGCGCCCTGCTAACGTGTTAAGCAATGTTGTTTTACCCACACCATTCTCACCAATAATAGCAATACGTTCGCCAACTTCAACTAAACCTTCAAGATTAGAGAACAATGTATTGTCGTCAAAACCTTGCGTTAAGTTTGTCATTTCGAGTGCGTTACGGAATAACTGTTTTTCTTGATCAAAACGGATAAACGGTGTTTGACGTGATGATGCTTTAACTTCGTCTAACTGAATTTTGTCGATACGTTTAGCACGTGATGTTGCTTGCTTAGCTTTCGATGCGTTAGCAGAGAAACGAGAAACAAACTGTTGGAGCCCAGCAATTTGGTTTTTCTTTTTGGCATTTTCGCTCAGTAGCTGCTCGCGTGCTTGTGTTGCTGCAAACATGTACTCGTCGTAGTTACCTGGGTAAATACGCAGCTCGCCGTAGTCGATATCAGCCATGTGGGTGCACACAGAGTTTAAAAAGTGACGGTCATGCGAGATAATGATCATGGTACAGTTGCGTTGATTCAACACGTCTTCTAGCCACTTGATGGTATAAATATCCAAGTTATTAGTTGGTTCATCAAGAAGCATTATGTCTGGATTTGAAAACAACACTTGCGCAAGCAACACTCGAAGCTTGAAACCTGGTGCAATTTCTGACATCGGTCCATAATGCTGTTCAGTACCAATGCCTACGCCTAATAATAGTTCCCCCGCTTTAGATTCTGCAGAATAACCATCCATTTCAGCAAACTCAGTTTCAAGATCGGCCACTTTCATGCCGTCTTCTTCGCTCATTTCTGGCAAACTATAAATACGGTCACGTTCTTGTTTAATTTGCCATAACTCTTTATGACCCATAATCACAGTGTCGATAACAGAGTATTCTTCGTAGGCAAACTGGTCTTGGTTTAGCTTAGCAACGCGTTCATTTGGATCAGTACTTACATTACCTGCAGAAGCTTCAAGCTCACCACTTAAAATCTTCATAAATGTTGATTTACCACAACCATTTGCACCGATCAAACCGTAACGGTTTCCGTCGCCAAATTTTGCTGAGATATTTTCAAATAATGGTTTAGCACCAAATTGCATGGTGACATTAGCTGTACTAATAATAGCGCTACCCTCCAAGGAGTAATGATGTATTTAAATTGCGCGCAGTTTATACCAAATTGGCTTTTTTTTCTATCAAAGATTATGACAATACAAGGCGTTAAAGCCTTTTTAAAATGCGTAGAACATTGCTTTGCTGGTGGCTTGTTTTTATTCTTAAAAATGTAAATTGACAGTGATTTTTAACGCTAACTACGTTATCGCCTATTTATGGGGAATAACTACATTACATAGGCTCTGCATTACCTAAATACCAAACAGTCTGCTGCAAAATCAATCACGAAAC
>NZ_PNDU01000194.1:0-40626 GCF_005886635.1 Pseudoalteromonas sp. S558
TAATATAAATAAATAACCTGAACTCTGGATAATAAATCTATCTCGAGCAGCTATTTTCAGCGCTAACTGCGTTGAATTTACTTGCAATAGGCCAGCTATTGACGCGTAAATTTGCCTTGTTTTCACTGAAAATCTCTGGCTAGAGAAAATAAATTTAAATATCACCATAATTCAATGTGTTAGTAAATCTCTTAACCAGAGTTCAGGTTAAGTATTATTGCGAATTAGTATTAATAAAATCACTATTAATTGCAGGCAATAAAAAACCCGCAACATGTGCGGGTTTTTTAAAGAGTTAAAGTGCTAATTACTTAGCAGCTTTCTTCTCTTTTTCTGCAGCGATTACAGTTTCAGCTACGTTAGCTGGACATGCAGCGTAGTGTGAGAACTCCATAGAGAACTGACCACGACCCGATGTCATTGTACGTAGTGTACCAATGTAACCGAACATTTCTGATAACGGTACGTCAGCTTTAATACGGCTGCCTGTTAAACCAGCTTCTTGGTCTTTCATCATGCCACGACGACGGTTAAGGTCACCGATAACATCACCAACGTGATCTTCTGGAGTGAACACGTCAACATTCATGATTGGCTCAAGAAGTTGTGCGCCCGCTTTAGGGATCGATTGACGGAAAGCGCCTTTTGCAGCGATTTCGAACGCGATTGCAGATGAATCCACGGCATGGAAACCACCGTCGAAAAGTTCAACTTCAACGTCAAGTACAGGGAAACCAGCAAGAACACCAGTACCCATCATTGACTTAAAGCCTTTCTCAACTGCAGGCCAGAATTCTTTAGGTACGTTACCACCAACAACTGATGATTTAAACGTGAAGCCTGAAGCAACTTCGCCTGGCTTGATGCGGTAATCGATTTTACCGAACTGACCAGAACCACCAGATTGTTTCTTATGCGTGTAGCTATCTTCAATTTCTTTAGTGATAGTTTCACGGTAAGCAACTTGTGGTTGACCAACAATAAGGTCTACGCCGTAAGTACGCTTAAGGATATCTACTTTGATATCTAAGTGAAGCTCACCCATACCTTTAAGGATAGTTTCGCCTGAATCTTCATCAGTCTCAACTTGGAAAGATGGATCTTCTGCAACCATTTTACCGATAGCAACACCCATTTTCTCATTACCGCCTTTATCTTTAGGCTGTACAGCAATCGAGATTACTGGAGTTGGGAATACCATTGGCTCAAGTGTTACTGGGTGCTTAGGATCACATAAAGTGTGACCAGTTTGCACGTTTTTCATGCCTACGATAGCAATGATGTCACCAGCTTGTGCGCTAGTTAATTCGTTACGGTCATCTGCTTGCATCTCAACCATACGGCCAACACGCTCCGTTTTACCAGTAAACGAGTTAAGGATAGTGTCACCCTTGTTTAGTTTACCTGAGTAAATACGTACGAATGTTAATGCACCAAAACGGTCATCCATTATTTTGAATGCTAACGCTTTGAAAGGTTCATCTGCAGATACGATTGCAAATTCGCCATTTTCGTTACCTTCTTCATCCATAAGAGGTTGAGGATCAACTTCTGTAGGAGCTGGTAAGTAATCAACAACAGCGTCAAGAATAAGCTGCATACCTTTGTTCTTAAACGCAGAACCACAGTATGTAGGGAAGAAAGCAAGGTCACGAGTACCTTTACGAATACAACGTTTGATGTCTTCTTCAGAAGGTGCTTCACCTTCCATGTAAGCTTCAAGTAGTTCATCGTCTTGCTCAAGGGCAGTTTCAACAAGCATTTCATAATACTCGTCAGTCTTTTCTACCATGTCTGCAGGAACGTCTGTGATTTCGTAGTTTTCAGGAAGACCAGTGTCATCCCAAACGTATGCTTTTTTAGTTAAAACATCTACAACACCAACAAATTCATCTTCAATACCAATTGGTAAAGTCATGATTAATGGAGTTGCGCCAAGTACTTTACGTACTTGCTCAGTTACACGGTAAAAATCAGCACCCATACGGTCTAATTTGTTAACGAAGATAATACGTGCAACTTCTGAGTCATTAGCATAACGCCAGTTAGTTTCTGATTGTGGTTCAACACCACCAGAACCACAGAAAACACCAACACCGCCATCAAGTACTTTAAGTGAACGGTAAACTTCAACTGTGAAGTCAACGTGTCCTGGTGTATCGATAACGTTAAAACGGTGATCTTTCCAGAAACAGCTTACTGCCGCAGACTGGATAGTAATACCGCGCTCAGCTTCTTGTTCCATGAAGTCAGTAGTAGATTCACCATCATGAACCTCACCTGTTTTATGGATTTGACCAGTAAGCTTTAGGATACGCTCAGTAGTCGTGGTTTTACCCGCATCTACGTGCGCGAAAATACCAATGTTTCTGTACTTCGATAAATCTGCCATTAATTTTACTCTTAATAAAGTCGATAAATTATTCGGCAGGAGTATAACATCACTTAAAGCGAACATCACCATGCAAGCCGCTTAAAATGCAATCAATTCAAGATATTTTTTTTATGCGCAAGATCTATTTTGCATTTTAAGTTGAAAATCACATGTAACATAATGAAAACACTATTTTTTATCGCCCTAACTTTAGGTACATAAAGTTATTTCGTTATTTTGCAGCAACACCCTACCATGGCTTAAACAGCTAAAATTTTAATCTATACCCAGAAATTACTAATCTTTGAAAACTAATACTTGTTTAAACTAAGAGCGATTTAATCACAGCCTATGTCGCCCAACACTAAGAAAAACTAAATAGTCGCAATTTTTTTATGTTTAACATCAGCTTATAAAACAAACAAATGGATAATAAGAATTATTTGCATTTAGGTATTGACAGTTAATTGAATCTAACTGATAATCACTATCAACAAGACGGCAAACATACTGGCTTGTAACGGAATGAATTGATTTGTTTCTCGACCCTGAAACAACGTGTGGCGCACGTTAACAGCTATGGTTACTTATTATGGACCGCAACGCCCCTTGATGTTGATAATAAGTAACCGCCCTACTATTTTACTTGCTACATTGCTCATATCGGTGACGGTAGATATGAAACTAAAAAAGCCCTTACGGGCTTTTTTTATGTCTGTAATTTAGTTGGTTAAATTAAACTAAATCAATTAACGACGATTTTTACGCGCTCGTGCTCGGCGTTGGAGTTTCTCTTCTTCTTTAGCTTGTTTTTTAGCCTCTGCTGCCGCACGTAAACCAGCAACCATTACTTCTTCTTCCTCACGCATTTGCGGAGTTTCCATAGTAATACGGCCAATAATACCGTCGCGCAATTCGTTAATTAGGATTTCAGACATTTTGTATGTGTCGATTTGGTTTCCACCACGAATGCAACCACGCTTTTTGCCTGCCATTTCAACAAATTCCCAATCATTCTCAGGAAGCTCAGCGATTTTATAGCGCGCTTTTAAAAGCTCAGGATAAGCACGTAATAAATATTCAGCGGTATAACTTGCTACCTCTTCATACTCAAGTGCGGTATCACGAATGGCACCTGTAGCGCCTAAGCGATAACCTGAGTTTTCGTTTTCTACTTTTGGCCAAAGCATACCTGGCGTATCGTAAAGCATAATACCGTCTTCAAGCTTAATACGTTGCTGCGCTTTAGTTACCGCAGGTTCATTACCTGTTTTTGCAACTATGCGTCCAGCCAGTACATTAATTAACGTAGATTTACCCACGTTAGGGATACCCATTATCATGGCTTTAATCTGCTTATCGGCACCCACTTTATGCGGCACTAACTTTTTACACAGCTCATTGATACGATGTACTTCAGCGGCTTTATCATGACCAAAAGAAATAGCTTTAACACCGTTTTCTTGCTCAAAATAGTCTTTCCAGATCTGCGTCATTTTAGGATCAGCTAAATCAGCTTTGTTCAAAATTTTGATGACCGGCTTACCTTCACGCAAGGTTGCCACCATCGGGTTTTCGCTACTATAAGGAATGCGCGCATCAAGCACTTCAATGATCACATCCATTTGCGGCATTATTTCTTTAATTTCATTGCGGGCTTTATTCATATGCCCAGGGAACCACTGTATTCCTGCTCTACTCATTTGATTTATATGACCTTTAATTAAAGGCCGCAGCCTATGGGTACTAATGTGGGTACTAAAAGTAAAACTATGCTTTTGTACTTTTCGTAATGAGAGTAAGTTTACTACACAATGGTACTTTAATTCTTCTTAAAATAAATTAGGCAGGGAATATGACATTATTCTGTACCACTACATTCCCTATAAATAAGAAAGGCGCCTAGTGGCGCCTTTCTTATTTATATGATTTATTGGTTTGGTATCTGGACATATATTTCATCATCCTTGCGTATATCTACCGTAATATACACATCCACTCCATTATTCATAACAGCAGTACCTTTATAGAAGCCACTTTTAACTTCTTCGTCTAGCGTTACTGCTATACATTCGCTTGACTTTTGGTAAAACTGCTCTTGATAGATTTCGGTCACTAACTGACAGGCTTGCTCTTCTATTGCGTTATCATTAATCATTTCTGTTATAAATGTTGAAAATATAAATGCAATAACCCAAGCGAAAAATGCTTTCTTGTCTTGTTTGTTGAGCTTAACTCTCTGCCAAATATATATTGGCACAACTAGAACCATCCAATGTGCAGGGGCGATTCGGTCAGTCTTTGTTAATTCTTTTTCATCGAGAATAGAGAAACCAACATTGAGACCTAAATAAATGAAAAAGCTATACATTAACGGTATAGATAAGGCTAACTCAATTATTAGGCCTAAAATAGGAACTACACATAATGCCCACAAAAAGCGATCTGGGTGCTCTTGAATAAATTTAAACGGGGATTCTTTAGGGTCAATAGCTTTAGGTTCTACTGTATTTGATTCTACTACTGAATTATTTTCTTCGTTCATTTTAAGTCCATTAATTTTAAGTTTGGAGTATTAACAACTTATACATCCATGTTTGTAGAATTTCAGTTTACCAAAACAGGATAGGATTACTAGATTTTATTATTAAAACAATATTTTATGCTTATTTAATTGTGATCGGCTTTTATAAAAAAAAACAGGTAGATGCGATAGGTAAACGTTTTAATCACAATTATATTAACAAGGATTACTTGAAGCAAAAATGCGGCATAAAAGGGAAGCAATACGCTTCCCTTTAGATTAGTTTTAAGCTGTTTGCGCCTTTAAATTTAACCAGTCTTCTTGTTTTAGCTTGTTCCAAGCAGCAAGAATATGGGCGGGCTTCATTTCCGACTTTCTAGCATTCCAGCTATGTACTGTATTTATAAGCTCTTCACCAGTAATGTTATTGCCTTCTAGCTCATTAGTAGCAACCCAGTGTACCGTTGAAAGTAACTCCATACCGTTTTGCGACTCAAAGCCTTCTATTAGCCTAGCTACTTTATCAAATCGTTGTTTTGTATCTGGGCATGCTTGCAAATAGTTAAGCGCCTCAATAGCAGCATCATCTTTAAGCTCTATAGGCGTATCAGGCTTATTTATGCCATCTGCATAACCGGTAATAAAGTGGCCTTCCATTTTATCTAACACATGGCGCAGCACATCAGCATAAGGGCCATAATGATGCTTTTGAAATATCACCTTGTTTAAAGGTTCACCTGCCGCTGTTAAAAAATACACAAGCTTTTGTACTTCTAATAGCGATAAGCGATAACCAAACCCTGTAGAGGTATAACGTTCTATCAAACCTAAAACGGCAGCTCTGCCTAGCGTCATTTCAGGTCTTTTAGTTTTATTAGGCATAGCCTGGGCCGTTGGTGCATTTTGTGGCGGGTATACACGCCATTCAACGTCAGATAATTCAGTTAAAGAACGTTGTATAAGAGAGTCAACAGCATGCCAATCTAGACCCCCTAAACCACTTCCCAGTGCTGGTAAAGCGACAGATTTAAGCCCTAATCGCTTTACTTCAGCTTTTAGGCTGTTCAACCCTTGCTCTATATATTCAAGCTTAGAACTACCTTTCCAGTGCGCTTTAGTAGGAAAGTTAATAATATAAAATGGTGCATTAATAGAGTTAAGCTCAACAGTTAACACTTCACCTGTTACCAGCTTTTTATCATCACAGGCTTTTTTGTATACTTTAAAGTTATCAGGAAAGGCCTTTTTAAACTGCAAAGCAAGCCCTTTACCCATTACCCCTACAGTATTAACTGTGTTGATAATAGCATCGGCTTGATCATGTAAAATATTGCCCGTTTGATAAGTAATCATCTTAACCTCAGTAGTACCACTGCAGTCTAACTACGACCTCAGGTTTATGCTGTGCATTTTGAAGTAGTATATTTACTTCATTAGCGAGAATTTGATAGTTCGATAAAATCTTCATCTAAAAAAGATTAAACCTCAACATTAGTCGTTTCTTTATAGAGCTAGCCAACCCCTCTAAAAACACTCAATATAGTGGCAAGGCCTTGAAAAAATAAACAACTACTCTTTTAACAATAAAAGTAGCACTAGCACTTACACTTCTATGGTGTAAACGCTAGTGCTGGCATTTACTTTAGGTGCTTATTAAGCAACCATGCCTCTAATTATTTTCTCTAAATAAACATCCTTCCCATCTTCCATGAACACCACGTTAGCACCCTCAAGCTCATCTTTAGATAGACTAACGTTTAATAAATCATTAAACGACGTACCAGAGAGTATAAATGAGCTAAGGTTTAAGTTGTCTTGTTCATAGTTTTTTATCTCTTTGTATAGGCCAAACTTACCGCTATTTAAATCAATTTGGCGTATACCTTTAGGATCAATCAAACTAAGCCACTGTTCACCCGTCGCATCGTCCACCAGCCACAATAAAAAGTCAGGATAAAAGTTTTCTGCTAGCGCAAAGCCTAAGCCTTTGGCTTTAGTATCAGCATTACGGAGCAAATAAATACTTTTGTCGCCAATTATTTCCTGGCCTCGTTTAGAATCAACAAACTCCTGTAACTCTGTTACAAACTGTATTTCACTTGGCGCATCAAATGCCATTGGGCGCATTTTTAATGGTAAGCCTGCGTCTTTGTCTATCGACATTAACGGGTAGTACAAGTGTTTATCAAACGTCACAGCAACAACCCCTGGGGCTTCCCATTTTTTAGCTTCACCAACATCGCCACTAGCAACTATTTCTTGTAACTCTTCTAGCCTAGCTGAATACTCAAATCCATCATCTGATTCATCTATTTCAAAATTATAAACTTTGAGCATACCTGGATCGTCTTCATGAACATGAGTCACTTCAAAAAACTGGCCCTCATAGGCATTTTTTAAGGCTTTGTAAAACCTATCTGTATAATCTTCTAGCAAACGGATCATAATATCCTCTTGCTTGTGGATATCACTATAGAGCTTTATCTCAAGATCTTGCGCTGGTATAAGCAAGGTATACCAAGAGCTGCCTACATCCGTTTTTCCTAAGCAAAAGTCTTCTAAACGCTTTTTGTCGAGCCTTAAATTGCTCCAGCCTCGTTGCAGTTTAAAATCTTGAAGTGCTAAATAAATACGCTCAAAGTCAAACGCCGCTATCACCTTATAATCTATCTTTCTTGGCATGCGATCAGATGCTGGCGTTTTATCACCTGTATCAGTAGTGCTTAATGCCTCAAGTTTTGGATACAAATCAAGCTTGATGTGAGGCGTTTTAATTTTACCCTTAAACTCTACTAGCACTTCGTATAAATTAGGGAAGTGTACGCGTTTAAAGCCTTTCTTTTGGTTATCTTTATAGCCGTCTTTCAGTTTTAAAGTCTTTAGCTTTGTTTTTGGTAAACTTGGTCTAGTTTCAAAGTCTAGCTCAAGAATTTCATCGCTGGGCGTAATGCCTTCAGCTTCAAGGTACTGTTTGAACGTCGCCATGTAATCTGCACGAACACCAAAAATATTCAGTGTTTCAAGCTTTTCAAGGTGCAAACCTTTGGGTCTTTGTGCCGGTGTGCTGCGTTTTAAAGAATAACCTTTACCTTTTAAGCGCACCCCACGGCCAAATAACTGAATTATTTGTGAGCCTTCGCCACGGCCTATGTTAAGCAAGCCCATTGTTGATACGCGCCAGCTAGACCACCCCTCGGTAAACTTACGAGAGCCAATCAAAATATTTAGCTTAGAATCTTTATCATTGATGGTGTTAAATAAAGTTTTAGCAAAGTCATCGGTTATATAATCAAATGACTGCTCCTCATCTAGCGCCTTATACAGCTTAGAAGAGTCACCAACATTTATCAGGCCAAACGGCTCCGATGTACCTACACGTAGTGCCAACTCACCTTTGCTGCCTTTTAAATTAACAACAATTAAACGCTGGCCAGTGTAAGTGGTATTAAATAATCGGTTTAAAATATCTAAATAGATTTGCGATTCGTCTTTGCCAGTACCCATCAACGGCGTAAAGCGGTTATGAAAAATATTGCGTTCTTTGGTATCTAGTATTCGTGCTTTATTGGCAACTAGGTCCTTAATCCAAGCTTTCGCTTGGTTTTCATTATTTAAAAACCACGCTAAAAACTTAACCACTTGCTGTATATCAGAATCTTCTTTAGAAACCGAACTCCCCACAAAAACCCAAAGCGGGTTTTCAATATTAAACTCGCTTAGTTGCTCTTCGCTTTTGCTATACAAAAATTGCTGTTGATAAAAGCTTAACAAACAAGCAGTAAAGTATTCATAGCGGCGCTCTTCGCTTTTGTCATCGCCTAAGTTGAGTATTAACGATTCTTTACCGTAGCCATCTTCATAGAAAAATTTATACGAGTAATCAAACAATACTGATTTACCATACACTTCTCGTGTTGCTTGAATACGTGCATCGCGCAGCTCTGCATAATCAAGCTCAATTTTAACTAATTGCTCTTCGTCTAGTTTATTTAATGCTTTAGTTTGAAAAAGTATGTGTGCTTTTTTCTTTTGAATGTCTGTTTTTACAGCTTCAACGGTTTTACCGTCAGCGACTGCTTGACCAAAGGTTGCCGAGTATTCAAACGCAAAGCCGTCTTTTGTTAATGTGTCGCGGCGTCTCATCCAAGCCCCCGCAGCCGTACCTGTACCTTTGTGGCCTTCATCAATAAGTACCAGGTTATTGCCTTCAAATGCTTCTACTGCAACAGTTTTATCACCCATATCATCGGCAAGCTTATTAATATCAATAACTTCTATTGTGCCTCTAAATGGCGTATTACCGTTTTTGTCAAACAGCCTTACATGGTCAAAGCCTGAATCATGTAACTCTTTTAAATGCTGTGCGGAGAGGCGCTCATCCGGGGTTAGTAATATTATTTTATCAGGGTAGTTGTGCGAGTTACCTGCTTGATAGTAATGTAAATACTGTAAAATATTTACGTGTAAAAGTAGTGTTTTACCTGAGCCTGTGGCATTCCAAAAAGCAAGCTTGTTTAGCTCGTCTAAAATATAGCCTTGAAAGTTATCAGCGGCTTTTTGTTCTTTATTAAATACAGCAAGCTCTTGTTTTAAACCATCAAGTAGCAACTGCTTTTTATTAAAGTAAAAGTCTAAATAAATCTCTGTAAACAGCAGTGACAAATACTGAAAATATTTCATATTCATCACAGTGTCTTCTTTACGATTACGGTGCTCAGTAATTTGCCGCCAATGATTGACAATATTTAAGTCATACCGCCTTAAATCATCACTATTAATAAGCTCAGCGTTAAAATAGTTGTTACATAATTCATGAAAGTAATTACTTTGCCCGTCATCATGAATGCCTTCAAAGCGGTCTTCACCCAAACGAGACTTTAATCCTTGCAACGTACCGTCAGTAAAAAAACGATACATAAATCGGTTTAACACCAGTTGTTGATGAAAACTGAGCTTTTTATTAGTTTTCTTTTTAGTTGCTTTACCTATAGCCATACTACTACTCCTTACGCTAATTCGTCAGGAGCAAACATTTGCTCTAAAAATTCAGGTTCGATTTGTCGTAGCTTCAGTGTTCGCGTAACGTCATCTTCGTCATTAGTAAAGGCCGTAGGTAAGTTGTGATCGCCATTTACATAAATCACATCAAAAGTTTTTTGTTTAGCAAATAAATCAAAGCGGATAGCAAATTTAGTAAAGTCATCATATTGAATTTTTTCACAGTCACGCCATAACACTAACGCGCGTTCACCTGAGGGGAGTGTACCTTCAATACGCACATAACCTTTATCTAGGTTTGACTCAATAGTTTTCACGTGTAGGCCAATCAAATAATTAAAGGTTTCAACTAAATCTATATTCTGCTCTTCGCACGCACCAGCTGAATCAACCGCTATTTTCATCTTGTAATCAAACGGCTTTTTAAAGTCATCAGTACTTAGTAATGAGCCCTTACTTTCTGTTTCAAGCATGTAATTAAGTAAGTAATCTGATTTAGCTTGCTCAGGCATAGTTTCAAATAAGTCGCCAGTTGTTTGTGGCTTTCTAAGTTCTAAGTTATTAAGCGAGTCTTCATAGGATTCTAAATATGAAAGTTTAATTAGCTGCTTCATATGTCTATTTGAATCCTCAGCTTTTCCATTTTTCCAATTTTCTGAAAAAATAATTTTTTGTATTCTCGGTATTATTATTTCGTCTAAATGTTTCCCTGACTCTACTAGTAGATATTTTCTATCAACGTAATCATCATAATTCAGCCTCAGCAAAGCGTCAGCAGAAGTACCTGAGCCAGCAAAAAAGTCACAAAAAAGCTCTCCATTTTTCATTGCTGATTGTCGTATAAACTTACTAACTAACGTTGTAGGTTTCGGCCCACCAAAAACTCGATTGCTTCCAAACAGGTTTGCTAGTTCTTTTTCTCCATCAGTAAAATCATTAAACACAGATTTAGATACATTTGTTTGTACTTCGTGAATAAAGCTTTTTCTTTGGGGAATTTTACTCTCATCATCACCCCAAGCTATACGATGATCTTTGGCTAAATCTGAAAAGCAAGATTTTTGTTTACCTAATGGGTTGTAAGGCCACGCCCATCCCCTCTTGGGGGCTGGACACTCCATTCCAGTAATTGGGTGAATTGGTCTGTAGAATCTATACGCTTCATTTTCAGGGTCTTTGAACTCTGTTTTTTGTGAGTCCTCTTTAACTTGAGGCATTGACGTATCAACTTCTCTCCAAATCCATATTTTAGCCTGTTCCTCACGTGCCATTTCCTCTGGTACAAATTTTCCTTCAGTTGTTCTATATTCAGCGTTTTTATAGTTATATATCCCCTTCCAGTCATCATCAAACTCTTCACCATTAAAAATTTCTTTTAAACGATTCTTGTGTGACTTGTAGAGTTGTTTTAATTCTGCCTCGATATCTGCAATTGATGGATAAATGGGATTCAACCTGTCAATTAATTCATTAATTTCTACTAAGCCTGGCTTCGGCTCTCTAAACATTAGAAAATCAGCTTTAGTCGAACCAATATTTTTTGAATAGACTTCAACGTATTCATGATTGGTTGAGTATGTTGGGGACTTGTTTTTGGTTGTATTTTGTGTCCAAATTAATTCTTCGGTTCGATTTTCTTTACCAAAGATAAAATTCAATACACTTTCTAATTGATTCCTTTCTTTTTCATCAATGCTTGAAAATAGAACACCATTATCGAGAAGTAGCGGATGCGCCTTTTTTATTCTGTCATGGATCATTGACAACCACGAAGAAGTTTTAAAACCATCCTTATACAAAAAGCCATCTCCACCAGTGTTATAAGGCGGATCAATATAGATGCATTTAATACTTTCATGAAATTTGTTTTGCAGTAGCGTTAAGCAGTGCAAATTATCTGAATTGAATAACAACCCATCTATGCTTTCATCTATATTTGCAATTGAATTAATAATCCCCTGTTTAAATGAAGTATCAAACAGTCGAGTATCAATCATAAGACTGGGATTGTTTTCTAGTAGTGCTTTTGATGGTAATTGTTCTGGTTTAATTACTCCAAAAGATTGCCATATATCCCACTGCTTTTCATTTGATAATACTTGTTCAAGAAGTGATTGGGGAACGATGTCTATAGTTAACAAGTAGTCCGTTGATGTAACAAATTTGCGCTTAGTCCAAAGTTTCTTTTGAAAATTTTCTAGTTGAGCTAAAAACTTAACAATATCGGTTGCAATCGAGCGAAGGCATTGAATCATGCGTAGCTGCTTTTCAATATCAGCAAAAACACTAGCATTTTGAACATTATCTAAATTCATTACTTCATTTTTAATATAAAAATCAAGCTCATTAGATAAAAAGCCACCTAAGTCTTTATGAATAAAGTAATCAGCGGTATTACGTTGCGTGTATGTCGTTAAATGTTTTTCTAGCAGCGTTCTATTAGGATTCTTTTCGGTAGGCTCACGTTTGGTAATATCTGCCCAGCTATTTTGAACTAGGTCATGACTCAATACGGTTTGTAGTGCAGCGATAACTAACGCATCTTGCTTAGTGCCTTTTTTAACGGCTTTGTACTCAAACTGAATAACTAGCTCTTCGGTGCCGTCTGATTTAAAAACGGTTACTGGCTGGTACTCTTCGTCGTACTCATTGCCTTCGTCATCAAATTTAGTGCGCGTATGTGGTTCAATTAAAACAAAGCGTCTATCTGCGTCGTTATCTTTTCGGTTATCTTTAGCTGTATCTGCAGCTAATAGCTTAAAGCTAACCTTGCGACCATCATCCAGTTTAAATGAGTAGTTTGCGAAGTTTTCACCGCTTTTAATGTAGTACTGGTCTTTATTAGCCCAGTGCAGCATAACTTCTTCACCGGCATAGGGGATGGCATAGGTATCGCCTTTATAACGGCGTTTGCTCACAAAGTCACCACTGTCGTAGTAACGAGAGAAAAATGACAGCAAGTGAGTAAATACAGCATTTTCATGCTCATTAGCTCCTTGCGATGTAGTAATAATTTGCTGGCGTAAGTCTTTTACTTTAGGGCTATCTTCAGCATTAAAGCCCGCATCTTCTGCTGCCTTGATAGCTGTGCTTAATTGTTTTTCAAGCTCTGCTTTATTGGCATTGCCTGCTGTTGCTAACGCATCATTTATTTTTTGTTTAAGCGTATTTTCTAGGTAGTTGTTTATCTCATCAGCTTTTGCATTAAGAATACGGTAGATACCAAAATCTAGCTCTGGTCTGTCTATCTGAAAAATCTCTTTTAATTTTTTTACTAATTCGTTGTACTTGCTCATATTGGGCTTTGCTCTTTAATTTTTTAACTAACGGTAAATTGATTCAGTGCTGCTACTTTAATACTCAAAAAGCCGGTTAAACCACTGACCAGTGCACCGTAAATAGTTCTTTAACTTCTGTTCTTTGCTTCATCCGTTCTTCTAACGCAGCAATTAATACATCACGCTTTTCTGCAATTTCATCCTCAACATCCCATATTTCAGCGCGTTGCTGACGCTGTTTACGCTCTAAATCCTTTAGTTGTTTTTGCATTTGCTGCTGCTCTTCTACAGAAGTAGCATGGCGGCTTTCTCTTTTAAGCGACTTTATTTGGTTTTTGGTATCAACAAGGGCTTGTTCTGCTGCGAGTACTTTATCGTCTGCCCACTTTTCAAGCTTGTCTCTTTCTTCCTGAAAGTATTGGTTATTTAAATCCATCGCTTCTGCAAGTTTGGAATCAAGTTGCCTTGTTTGGTTTTCAAGGAGCTTTTCTGGGATATCAGATGCGATACTCCCCCCACTTGTAGCACCAACATTAAACAGCGCTTTACACGCTTCAGCATCAATCAACTGGCCCTTATCGGTAATACCGGTAAAAACTAAGTGCTCTTCTGTTTGAAAAGCATCTATTTT
Organism: Pseudoalteromonas sp. S558; assembly: GCF_005886635.1. NCBI lineage: Bacteria > Pseudomonadati > Pseudomonadota > Gammaproteobacteria > Alteromonadales > Pseudoalteromonadaceae > Pseudoalteromonas > Pseudoalteromonas sp. S558. The sequence goes on from NZ_PNDU01000194.1 coordinate 13,806, forward strand.
CAGCAAGTTTAACGATAACCAGCCTGACTGTCCTTGCAGTTTTTCTGCTACAGATACTTTTGTAGGGTGGTTTTGATAGTCAAATATTATCTCACTCTTAGGCGTATCAGTCACTCTTGCATTATCTATCACATACTCACCTAAGGGGTGTGTAATACGGTATTTGTGTGCATGACTGTCAATAGCTTGTTGAGCTGTATTTTCAGGTTGTGTGCCTTTACGAATAAGCTGGTACTTACCTTGAGCTTGTTCGGCTATTTTGTTAGTTAGCGTAAAGGTATAGTCTTGCTCGTTAAAATAAGCCTGCTCTTGAAGTTGGTGCTGAGTAACGGCCCAAAACCATTTAGATACTTTATCTAAGCGCTCGTTTGCTTGATCTAACTTTATTTTGAGTAAATCATGTATATCTTCATCAAAATGCTCTAGTAGTGCCTCTTGTGTTTGTTGCATTTTAACGTTGATATCGGCTTCAAGCTCTTTTTGCAATGTTTCAAAAGCCGCTTCAATTTCGGCTGGTGAGCGACACTCTTGATAAATTTGCTGAATACGTTTTTCAAAATCAACACCACTTTCAAGGCTTCCTAGCACTGAATCAGATGCGCCAAATACACCATCAAATAAAGTGAATTTATGAGTGAGCAATTCAAGTACTCGTTGATCCGCATAGTTACGCTGATTCATGAAGTTAATAACAACCACATCAAACTTTTGGCCGTAACGATGGCAACGGCCTATGCGTTGCTCTACGCGCTGTGGATTCCAGGGTAAGTCGTAATTAATAAGTAATGAACAAAATTGTAAGTTAACACCTTCTGCGGCAGCTTCTGTTGCAATCATTACTTCGGCGCAATCTCTAAAGTGCTCAATTAATGCTGTTCTTCTGTCTACTTGTGGGGAGCCGGTGACTACATCTGAACCAGCGTGTTTATCGCGCCATGATTTATATACTTCGGTTGCTTCAGTGTGTGTATTGGAACCACTAAATGTGACTATTTTGTCTTTAAAACCATGCTGTGCAAGGAACGTTGCAAGATAGGCTTGTGTTCTTTTGGATTCTGTAAATATGATAACTTTTTGGGCCGCGCCCATTTCAGCCATTTGAGAAAAACCAAGCTCTAAAGCTTGTAATAGGGCCTTTGCTTTTTCGTCGTTATTAATGCATTGCGCTTGTGAGATAAAACCTTCAAGTTCCTTTATTTCTGACTCAAGGCGTTTATCATCAATAACTTCTTTCGCTGCGTCTTCATCAAGCAACTCATCGATGTCTTCTTCGTCTAAGTAATCAGTTTCTAAATCGTCATCTTCAATGATAGTGCGCAGCAAGTCATCTTCGTGATCTTCTCGTTGCTCTTTAAGCTGCTCTAAGCGGCGCTTCATGACTTGAAGTGTGTTCAATACAGCATGGGAGCTTGAGGCAAGCAGCTTGCGTAATATAAGGCCTGTTAAGTGCTTTTGCCTTTTAGGTAATGCGTAGCTGTCGTCTTTTTCAATAAACATTGAAACAGCATCGTATAAGGCTTGTTCTTGATCTGATGGCGTAAAGGGAACGGTTAACGCTTTACGTTGAGTATACTTTACATACTCAAGTACTTGTTTACGTAGTGTGCGTTTAACAAAGCCAGCAAGACGCTCTTTGAGCTCTTGTTGGTCACTATCGCCTTGCATAAATTGCTTTCTGAATGCTTTGTCATCACCAAAAATATGCTCATCTATTAACGTAGACATGCCGTAAAGCTCCATAAGGGAGTTTTGAAGTGGTGTTGCTGTTAATAGAAGTTTTTTTCGACCAAATAAAGCACGCTTTAACGCTTGGCCCATTTTGTTACTTTCGCGGTGGGCATTACGAAGTTTATGCGCTTCGTCTATAACTACAAGATCCCACATTTGCCCGACTAACTTTTCTTCAAGCCTCGCAGCGTAGTGATATGACATGATCACTACTTGCTTATTATTTAATGGGTTGTATATACCTGATTTTTGAAGTTGATTATAAGTTTTAGCATCGAGTATTTGTGATGGTAGGTTAAACTTATCTTGTAGTTCTTGAGCCCACTGCCGACGTAATGAAGCCGGGCAAATAATGAGTAGTTTACGTTTGCGCTCGGCCCAATATTGGCAAAGTACTAAACCTGCTTCAATGGTTTTACCTAAACCTACTTCATCTGCGAGCACCACACCTTTATTTAAAGGGTTATCTAGAGCAAATAAGGCGGCTTCAATTTGGTGTGGGTTTAAATCAACACTAGCATCGAATAACGATTGTGAAAGCCTGTCTACGCCATTGTTGGCATGAAGGATTGATAATTCATGTGCAAAGTATTTTGCATGATAGGGGGTGATATTCATTTACACTCCTTGTTTTTTTTGCTCTATCCATTGTTCTAAATCTTCACGCTTAAAGCGCCATGAACCGCCTACTTTAAAGCCTGGCAGTTTTCCTTCACCCGCTAACCGGTAAGCTGTTTTTTCGTTTAGCTTTAGGTAAACAGCAAGCTCTTGGATTGTTAGTATTTCATCACTCATCGATTTATCTCTAACTGTGAACAAAAGTAGAGTATGAGAAAATTGTGGAATGGTCAATTTAATGCTGTAAAACACTTTTATTATCGCTTTTGCCTAGTACGGCATAGAAGCTCGGGTTAGAACCCGAGCTTTACGTTATTTTTTTATATAGAGCTTACAAAGCGGTTGTGGGTTTAGTTACCCCCCTCTCCCCTATTCTATCCATTATCCAATCATCAACTTCTGACTCTAACCAAGCTACCGATTTAGCACCTAATGAGACTTGCTTCGGAAAAGACCCATCAGCAATAAACTTATAAATACTCGAGTGGCCAAGTGATGTTTTTTGTATAACTTCTTTTAATTTGATTAACCGCATTTTTCTATCTCCGTTATAGGTTCAAGAGATATGTCAGTTGCGTAGAAAGTTACTTTTTCGAGCTGGTGGCTAAATCCAAAATATTGAAGGCATATATCACTTAGGGGTATTAATTACCTACCTGAGGACCTGATAATGGCTTTAATTAAAACCAAGCAATACGAATCAAAATTTAAATGTTTAGAGGATCAAATTTTAGAAAGAGCAGCTGAAATAATGCAGCAAAGATATGCTCGCCTAGGGGCGCTTAATAGCCCCTCTACAGCCATAGACTTTTTAAAGGCAAAACTAGGTGTATATGAGCGTGAAGTATTCGCTGCGCTGTATTTGGATAGCCAGAATCGGATTATTGATTATCAAGAGCTATTTTTTGGAACTATTAATGCAGCTTCGGTTTATCCAAGGGAAGTTGTTAAGTCTGTGCTTAGCAAAAACGCCACCAGCGTTATCTTTGCTCATAACCACCCTTCAGGCGATCCCACGCCGTCACAAGCAGATAAACTCATTACAAAGAAGCTGGAAAGTGCTTTAGCGCTAATAGACGTGACAGTGCTTGACCACATTATCGTAGGTGAAACATGTGTTTCTTTTGCTGAAAGACAGCTACTAAGTTTAGACAGTAATAACTAATAGGAGGGTCTATTGTTAAATAAAAACACGGTAAAAATCATTATTCATACGATTGCTATATTAAAGATTTTAAAAACAATCTATGAAGATGAAAGTAAATAAATTAAGTGCCCTTACTAAGGGCACTTACGTTCAATTAATATTAGTATTTAGGCTTCGGAGTTTGGCTTGCTCCAAAGTTTCTCTTACCAGTACCATAAACCTTCGTTTTATTTTTTGCTAAATATTCTAGTCTAACTTCAGAAATTTTCCTTTGTGTTGAGTAATTCTTAGAATTGCTTTCAACCCAATTACATGCATTATCAGGGAAATTAACGAGGTTTTGCGCTTCATACGCAGAAATACCGAGTGCGCTAGCCCATGCTTGTATTATTAGTGAGGCAAAGCTACCTGAATTACAGTCATAACTACCTAACGAGTGGAACCTGTCTTTATTAATAAAAATAGCAATATGATAATGCTCTTTACCAGCAAGCTCCCCAAACTCTCTCGCCCAGACATAATACAAGTCTGTATCATGAACTCTGTGTCCTAAACGCCTGCGCTGTATAGCGTCACTAATGATTTTTGCTCTTAATGATGCAAAGAACCTAGGCATTAGGTTATCTGCTAACGCCCGTGGTGTATCTTCGCATTGATAATAATCTGGAAGGTATAAGTCAAATCTTACAACATTCAATCTAGGGTTCTGCTCAATAGCATAATCTAATGTAGATTCGATACGTTGTTGGTATGAAGGGTTATATGTTGGTTGTTTGATCATTTTTAGTACTCTTTGTTTTGTAAGTATACAAAGAGGCACTTATGTATTTTATTACATCATCAGTGCTTATAAATGACTAAGTTAAATAGGTATATCTTACCTATCCGACATATTTCAAATTAGAAAAGCTAAAGCTTGATTCAACTTTTTACAAAATTTGCATACACAGAACAATGAACTACCTAGACATCACTCTGGAGTTACATATAAGCAATTAATAAAACTTTATCAATAATGTACCTAGTAGTTGAGATTTGTTTTTATCTTTCCACACATTAAAACCAAGTAAATTAGATGTTGAAAGTGGCTTATTCTTTAAAAGAATATTTTTTGCTTGCACTGTGCCGTAAGCAATAAAAACATTTGGCTCACCTTTCATGTGTAAAGGGTTGTTAGGCGAAAAATAAATTTCTTCCGTTTTATATTTTTCATGTAACAAATACATAACGGTATTCTTAATAGATTTAATAATGTCGGAAAATATATAATCTAACATTTCAATAAATAATACAGTTCCTCTTTCTCCAGCCCGTTGAGTGGAGTCTAATCGCATGCCTTTCACCACCTCTTTAGAGTAAGCCTCAAGCAATGATTTATTCTCCACCAATACACCGCTAATACACTTCCCAAGCCCTTCATTGATATAATGTCTACTATCATTATTTCCTTTTATCGCCTCTAATACCTTGAATATCAACTTAGTATTTTTAAAAGTTAGAAAACGAATTAAATCAGCTCCGCCTATCCTCCCGTAAAACTTATAATCAATCTTCTGACCAAAAGTTACTTGCTGTTCATCTGTAAGCGTAAAGCCCTCATTTAATAGTTCTGTTCTTTTTATTTTTAAGCTTTTAAAAATAGCTGCTAATTCTCCATGCAAATATACAAGGATATTACTGTTATATAGCAAAGTCTTTAGGTGAATAGTTGCAGCATATTCTGCCTTTTCTTCATCTAACTTAAAGTTCCACTTTAATTTCGAGCTCATATAAATTGCTTTATAAGATCTTATTACTCTGCTCCCTCCCCAAGCGGAGTTTAGCACTTCACCATTTAATTTTTGAATACCAGCCAGAATCCGGCTTTCTGTTATGCTTAAAAATTGTGCCAGTTCTTTCACTGTAATGATTCGTGTATGGTAATTTGTATGCTCTAAATATTTCATCATCAAAATAAGAGCACGCTGTAAATTACTTAACGTTTTATCCCGCCTAACACCTAAGATATCTTTTATAAAAAACGATTCTGCTCCTGAAAAAATACAACCCAAGAAGCTATGAGTTAGAGTTTCATTTTTTATAAATTCCTTCCTTATGCCACCTTGAGATTGAGTATAAATAGTATTGATATTAAGTAGTGATTTTCCTTCTAATTTTTTTAAAGCTGCTTTACATGAGTAACGATCAATACCGAATGAATTGGCAATACTTTTTATTGACGAATGATTTAAGAAAAACTTTTCATTTTCACTAAAAAAATAAGCTGATGCCAAAAACTGTTTATACCCAAGATTCTTTGTAATATCCATTATAGAACCTAATAGAAAACCAAACTCAATACTATAAACGAATCTAAAACATAGTCTATAGCGGAGTCTTGAACATAGTCTAAAACATAGTCTAGAATCACATATAGCAATGTAATCTTGTTCAATGCTAGATTCAAATATTGACATACATCTAGCAACTAAAAACAACATGCGCTATATTTATTTATTTAAACAAGTGTACTCTATGATGAAATTAACAAAGTGCTCTGAGGGCGCTGGTTGCTCTTGGTGTAAAGACGAAACAAAAGGTAAAGCAACGTGGTTTTATAATTATTTAATAAAGAAAAAAGGGACTCCCGATTACGGTACAAAAAAACCTCATGAGCAAGATGTTAAATGCATCCATACAGTTTTCTCATCGCCTAGCCCCTCTATAGTACTAAAAAAAAGAGACGCAGCTGCGGCCTGGAGACTATACAAATCTAGGAATAAAAACACATCTAAGAAGCAAGCTAATTACATGCTTTCAAAAAAAACGATTGATGCTCTAAGACTTTCTGCAGAAAAAGAAGATCGCCCTTTAAACTTAGAGCTAGAAATTATAATAAACACCTACCTAGAAATGAAAAATAGAAATCTAATTAATTTTGAAATACTTAAGGAAATTGAAGATAAATTAAAATAAATTAGATACTTTTATTTATATACTCACTCCACCACCTCATTATTGGTTTTCGTTGCTCTAAATAGTCCGAGCGGTTATATGCCGCTCTTGTTTCATTTTCATCTGCATGGGCTAAGCATGCTTCAACTAAAAGGCTATCGTAACCTTTTTCATGAAGTGCTGTAGAAGCAACAGAGCGCAAGCCATGGGCCACCAGCTTATCTTTGTAGCCTAAGCTACGTTTAATGGCTGCATTGACCGTATAGGTGCTTGCATGGTTATTTTCATTACGCCCACTCGGGAATACATACTCATGATGACCGCTTAAAGGCTTCATTTGCTCAAGTATTGCTAAGGTAGCAGGCGTTAAAGGCACTCTATGAGCCCTTCTGCGTTTCATTTCTTCAGCAGGGATCACCCAAACCTCTTCTTCGATATTAATATCGGCCCACTTAGTGCCAGCGGCTTCCTTTGAGCGAGTCATAGTGTGCAATTGCCACAAGATTAAAAGCTTGGTTTTGTCCTGAATGGTTTGAGATTTATTCAAAGCCGTTAAAAAATCAGGTAGCTCTTCAGGCCTTATTGTAGCCATGTGCTCAACCGTGTTTTTAGTAAATACTTTTATAATTTTTGCTAGTGGATTGGCATTAATAAAACCATGGTTTACTGAGTAATCCATGATCTGGTTTAAGCTTTGGCAAATACGTTTAATTGTGGAGTGTTTACCGTCAGACTCTAGTGGCCTGAGTATTTCAATTGTGCCTATCGCTGTAATGCTTTCTAACGGTATATCTTTCATCTTAGGGAATATATACATTTCAAGCGTTCGCCATTCCCTAGCTGCGTGATGAGCGGTCACAGTAGGCTGTTTTCGTTCAAACCAAAGTTCTGCGGCAGCTAAAAATGTATTGGCTGCTTTTCGGCTTTCTGCTTTCTTTTTAGCTAACTCATGTTCTTTTGGGTTAATACCTTGCGCTAGTAGCTCCCGATACTCAATTGCTTTAGTGCGGGCGTTAGCAAGTGATAGAGATGGATATATCCCAAGAGGCATTCTGTTGAACTTTGCAGTTATTGGATTTTTAAACTTAAACTGCCAAGACTTAGTTCCCGTGGGTAAAACTCGTAATTGAAGTCCGCCACCATCAGAAAGCGTTTGCTCTTTGTCGGAGCTAGTAATTGATTTTATTTTCTTATCCGTTAAACGAACTACAGGCCTTGCCATAATAAGCTCCACAATACTAATTATGACTAGTATATATAGAACGCAGCCTCATGGGTACTAAGGTGGGTATTAAAAATAGTGGGAGTAACAAGATGAGGCTGGACTACTACGGAACAAAAACAAACTAAACCATTGTTTTCATAGGAGGATACATACAACTCAGGATTATTTCGGAAGCTAATACAAGCGCCCAGGGAACCACTGTATTCCTGCTCTACTCATTTGATTTATAAACCTTTTATTTCAACCCATAACACCATGCTTTACCTAATTAAGTGCTATGCGGGGTACTGGGTGAATAATTTGGATTTATCACCTCAACTAATAGTCGCTAGTTTACTACATAAGCGAGGTATAGTGCTTCTAAAAATAAAATACTAATCAACCGTAATACAATTGAGTGATTAAATTTGGCTCAAATGCCAAAGAGGATATTAAAGCCGCTATAAGCCAATTACTTCGATATACTTTATATCTGGGCACTGAAGATTGTAGTGAAATATGGATTGTTGGTAGTAATTCACCGTTCACTGATGATTTAACATGGCCTAGCAGCAACGCAAAGTAACCAGTTCTCCGAAGGGTAACTTAAGTGAGTTAATCTGCTATTCAAAGTCCAACCAAAAGCACGGAAAAAAAGGGAAGCATCAAGCTTCCCTTTAGATTAGTTTTAAGCTGTTTGTGCTTTTAAATTCAACCAGTCTTCTTGTTTTAGCTTGTTCCAAGCAGCAAGGATATGGGCGGGCTTCATTTTTGACTTTCTAGCATTCCAGCTATGTACTATATTAATAAGCTCTTTATCAGTAATATTATTGCCTTCTAGCTCATTCGTTACAACCCAGTGCACAGTTGAAAGTAGCTCCATACCGTTTTGCGACTCAAAGCCCTCTATTAGCCTAGCGACTTTATCAAATCGTTGTTTTGTCTCTGGGCATTCTTGCAAATAATTCAGTGCTTCGATAGCAGCATCATCTTTAAGCTCTATAGGCGTATCAGGTTTATTTATACCGCCTGCATAACCGGTAATAAAGTGACCTTTTAGTTTTATTAGGCATAGCCTCTGTGCACTGCTCATTCATTTTGTTGCATTTTGATTAACTAATCCAAGCTCTATACGTTTAGCTTTCAGTACTTGAAGGCAGCCCTGCAGCTACATCCCTAAAAGCAACTAATGCTGCTTCTAAGTGATCTATTATCTCTTGTTGTAAGACGTCTGGTGGAGGCAAATTATCAAGGTTATCTAAACTATCATCTTTAAGCCAAAATACGTCAAGACTCGCTTTATCACGGTTAATTAGCTCGTCATAACTGTAATATTTAAATCGTTCAGTTTCTTCGCGAACATGGCGGTTTTCTGGGTTATAACAAGTAATGAAATCTTTTAAATCATTCAGTGTCATAGGACGCTGTTTTAGCGTGAAGTGTTTATTGGTTCTTAAATCATAAAACCAAATACCTTTGGTATGAATCTTTTCATCATGGGCAGCATTGTCAAAAAACACAACATTAGCTTTAACACCATTAGCGTAGAAAATACCTGTTGGTAGCCTTAAAATAGTATGCACATCACAATTGTTTAACCACTTGCGGCGAATACGCTCTCCTGCACCACCTTCAAATAAAACGTTGTCAGGTAAAACTACCGCTGCTTTACCCGTATCCTTCAAGCTAGAAACAATATGCTGTAAAAAGTTTAACTGTTTATTGGTTGTGGTCGCCCAAAAATCTTGTCGCACATAGGTTAACGCATCTTTATCTTCGCCACCTTCAGCATTAGTAATAGTCATGCTACTTTTCTTGCCAAATGGTGGATTAGCTAACACGTAATCTACTTTATCCTCGTCTTTTACCTGTGTAAGTAAAGCATCAGCGCGTTCAACGTCAGGCTCACCATCTATGCTGCCGATGTTGTGTAAGAATAAGTTCATTAAACACATGCGACGAGTAGAGGGTACGATTTCATTACCACTGAAAGTTTTATCACGTAAAAATTGAACTTGGTCTTTATTCAATTTTGATTTTGCTATGGTGTTTTCATCATGCTTTGATGGATTCCAATGGCTCATGCCTTTTTCTATCCATTGTTCATCACCGAATGTGATCCAATCACTTGCGGTTAAGAAAAAGCCACCTGTACCGCATGCAGGATCTGCAATGGTTTTTTTCGGCTCTGGTTGAACACAAGCCAGCATTGCATCTATTAATGCACGAGGCGTAAAGTATTGGCCAGCACCACTTTTAGTATCTTCAGCATTCTTTTGCAATAAGCCTTCGTATAAGTCACCTTTTGCATCTGAATCTAAGCTGATCCAATTCTCATCATTAATCATCTTAACAATACGAGCTAGCTTTGCAGGATCGGGAATTTTATTTTCTGATTTATAAAAAATAGCGCCAATCATGCCGTCTTCATTGGCCAGATTTTTTAAAACTTTACGGTATTGCTCTTCTAGCTTTTCACCCGTTAAGCCTTGTAAAGTTTCCCAATTAAATTCAACGGGCACTTTAGTATCGCGTGAGTGAGGCGGCAACGCATACTCATGTGCCATTTTTAAAAATAACAGGTAGGTTAACTGTTCTAAATAATCACCGTAGCCAACACCATCATCTCGTAATGTATGACAATAATTCCAAACTTTTTGTACTAATGCGGGTGCATTCATTTTTTACTATCCAAGCCTGATTGACTGCATTCAGGATCACTGCTGTCTAAAAGAGCGGGATTATACCGACTTTTGGCAGAATTAATCGCATCTTGTAAGCGTTGATGCAATATTTCCCGTTTCGGTAACACTGCTAAGTATTCAGCTACGTGAATACCCGCGTCATCCATTTCCAGTAATTCGATTTGCTCTTGGTTTTTTTGCGCACACAAAATAATACCAAGCGGTGCTTGCTCACCCACTTGGCGTTCATATTTATCTAGCCAGCGTAAGTACAACTCCATTTGGCCTTTATAGTGGGGTTTAAATTTCCCTAGCTTTAAATCAATAGCCACTAAACGCTTGAGTTGACGGTTATAAAACAATAAATCGATATAAAAATCATCACCATCAAGCTGAATACGTTTTTGCCGAGCAATAAACGAAAAACCAGCACCTAGCTCAAGCAAAAACTGTTCAAGCTCGCGCAAAATGGCATCTTCTAAATCTTTTTCGAGGTAATGGTCATTCAGTCCTAAAAAATCTAACACGTATGGGTCTTTAAGTACCAGCGCCTCAGAAACAGGTTGTTGCGTAGCTAATTTTTTTAACTCCATTTTTATTAGCTCTTCAGGCTTTTTAGACAAGGCCGTACGTTCAAATAACATACTATTAATACGATCATCTAAGGTACGTGCGCTCCAACCTTCTACCGCACACATTTGCGCGTAAAATTCACGCTGTAAAGGGTCTTTTAAATGAATTATTTGTTTAAAATGCGTCCAGCTCAATTTTGCACGCAGTGCGTGCACAATCTGTTGCTCAGGGAATATTTCGTAAAATTGCACCATATATTGCAAATTACGCTTGCCCCAGCCTTTGCCTAGCTCATTGGTAAGTTGGGCCGATAAGTTAGCAATAACCTGCTTACCGTACTCAGCGCGCTCACCCTTTAACACCGCTTGGTGAATACGTTGGCCAATTTGCCAATATAACATGGTTAATGATGCATTAACCGCAACCGCAGCTTGTTGTTTAGCTTGAGTGATTAAGATTTGGATATCTGAAAACAGTTCAGGCTCAACAGTGAGTTTTGACATCAAGCGGCCTCAATATCTTGAATTTCTTGTTGCCCAAGAACAGCTATTCTTATCAAGCTTATCACCCTAGAGTTATTTTCATCATATTTTCGCAACAAGAAGCTGAAGACTAAAGGTTCAAGAAAGCCCGCAAGGCCAGTACTTGGGTTATCTGCTTTATCTTCTTGATAATAAGCTAGCTCTTGTCTAACCTGATCCGGATTGAGATTATTTCCTAAATACCCACGCAGTCTATTTTTACGACATTTTTCTGAAAAGCCCCATAACCATTTGTCAAAGTACTCATTTAATATATCTCGCTTATAGCGAGTACGGATATCGAACACTGAATCCCAAGTTTCAGCTTCTTCAGCATTAGTAAGAAAATCAATATTCCAATCAAACTTAATAGGTGAGCTATCTTCGACAATCATTGTTGGGTTTAAAGTAATTTCAGGTGGGGTACTGTTGTAAGGATCGAAAGCTCTTCTTAAGCCACCATCAATGACGTCTTTATTTTTTTTGTAATCACGATTACAACAACGACACATAGGAACTAAGTTTCTTAAATTAGCAGCGCAAAATGGGTAAATACTCTTTGCGAGATAATGATCTTGGTCTTGCGCGGTTTCTTCAGGGTTCATTACTCTTTCTATTCCACAAAACGGACAGATTTTATCTGCTAAATTCGAAAATATAATGCTGTATTGACCAGCTCTGACATTCAAATCAGTCAGTTTTTCAAAGCAAAATACAAATAAGTCTTTTGCTTTGTCATGAATCAAAGGGTAAGTTTGGCTTATTACTTGAGGTTGCTGAGTTCTATTCAGTAAATTTACAATTTCATTCTGATTTGCCAGCGTAGCTAAAACAACCTCACGATCAGGTTGGGCAAGGTTGGCGTATTCATCTTTAAATGCAAACAGACGACTTTTCACTCCAATTAATCCAACTAACGTATTAGCTCTTTGCATTGTTGTCCGTGCAGAAACTAAGTTAAGCCAAGTACGTTGCGTGTTTGTTATATTTTCGCCAGCATTTAATTTATCGTGGACATCCTGAATTATTCCTACAATAGCATCGTGTAACCAATTATCCACAGTAGCAGCAATAGGGTAACTTCTTAACATATTATTGGCTCTCCTTTGCTTTTAACATTCTTATTCTATCTGCAAGGTACATCCGCTCTACAGAATCACCCAACCGAGAAATTCCCTGCTTGATCTCATCAACATCATTCGATTTCAGCAACTGCTCAATTTCGACTTTCGGCAGGTCAGACATAGGAGGTGAAATACTAAAACATTCTTCAAGAATGGTATCAAAAGTACTCCCATACGTTTGAATATTCGGGTTTCTGGATTCTATTTTTCCGGTTGTAGGATCTTTTTTAAATATTAAAACATTGTCGCTTTGCATATCTGAGGGAACAAACGGGGAATGTGTTGTGATGAGACATTCTTGTTGTGACGCTAAGGTCACTGTTGAACGTTTACCTTCATTTTTACATTTTTCTTTACTTGTTGTCGGAAGATTCATAATTTTTGAGATGAACTCCACACGCCACTTTGGATTAAAGTGACTTTCAGGCTCATCCATCAAAAATAACGCATTAGGGTAGTCAACCATACAAAGTGTACCTAATAGCTGGGCTAGTTGATGTTCGCCATCAGACAACGATACATAATCAACTGGAGTATTAGATTTATCGGACAAGAACTTAATTTTTTCAAACCTAAATACTTTATCACTATCAACCGGTTCAACTAACCTAGAAGAAAAACCTTTTTCATAAGGATCTTGTTTAAAAACTCCATTACCTTTAATCATCAAATCATTGAGCATAGACAATTTGTGAAAATCAGAGTAAAGCTTTAAAGCGTCTTTGCCCCAAAAGTGGTTAAACGCTAAATAGGTGCCATCTTGAACAAGGAAATCAAAAGTATAAGTCCTTGTCTTGGCCTCATAGTTCGAGCAAGTACAACATTTTGATAGGTTAGCAATTGACTCCTCTAGTTCGTTAGTTAATAAAATTCCATTTTTTCCTGGTGAACCAGGATGGTTTAATTGAACAATACATCGGAATGAATGCAGCTCGTTTAATTTTGGCTCAGCTAACAAATACTTTCGCGCTTCATTATCATTTTGCAACAAATTAGCAATTAATACTTCTAGGCTAGTTCCATAATCAATAAGCATCAGCTTGGAATCTTTGATGATTTTGTTTTTATCGCCATTAGGCATCGCACTTGTAGCTACTTCTTTTGCATACCTACTTCGGCTAGCATAGAAGGGTCTGCTTAAAGTCTCATTGTCACCTGACGTATAACCCACAACTAAAGTAGGTAAATATTTTTCAATTAGTTCAGGCTCTAAGGTTTGCCATTCGCCATCACTAAAAAGTTTCAGAGATAAAGTTATTTTGTTACGTACTTTTTCTGTTATTAGCAATAACCTAGAGTGCTCAGCATCACTAGAAGAAATATAATACTCCAGTTCAAACTCTAAACCTTTGTTTACTTTTGTTTTTTCTTCTTGCGGTAAGAATGTTGAGAATGCTAACTGAAATATTTCCGCAATAATTTGTAAAACTTGTGATTTACCGGTGCCATTTGGTCCAATTAAGCATAAAGGTGAAAAAATATCGGTTTCAACTAGACCATTACGAAAATTGATTATCACGCCATTCAATAAACCGCCACAGGTATCAGCATCAATGATATTTAATCGGATAAGTTTCATTTTTCTTCCTTGATAAACATTATGGTATTCAATTTCTGATCAAATACTTGTTTAAATAATGATTTCTTTGCACTTAACATCTCAAATATACAGTCTTTTAACTGATCATAGTCACCTTGAAATGCTGTTTGTAATTCTTCAAACGTAAAGCTGTTGCCTTTGTAATTACCCACCCACTTGGCAAGTTCTTCGACTGTTATTTTTTTCATGGCTGATTTTGTCTTAATTTGTTTAGTTTTGGGCCTTTTTGCCAAGGCTTCACGCTCTTGTTTGATTTTTTTGAGCAATATTGAAGCGGGTTCATCATTAGAATCCTGCGGTACAAGCTGGCCAGAAAAAGCCGACTTTAATATGTTTTTACGCTGAGCTTCAGATTGTTTTAAACCAAGTGCTGTTGCTGTTTTTTGAAGCTCAACATTTTCTAATTCAGTATTCAGACACTTAACAATAGCTAATTGCTCTATAACTGGTGGTAAAGGAATAGCTTCCTTAGATAAAATTTCTAAGTTTATGTTTTTTTGTGCTGTCGCAGGCGCTTCATCATCAAGCTTATGCTTTAGGACTCTAAATACATATTCAACATACTCGATTGGCATACCTTCAACAATTGTCGAAAACCCAACAATGCTGTCAGGAAAGCAAGCATCAATGTCTAAAATAGCTGTTTCACCTATATTCGCAGCAATAGTTATACACATTGTACCTTTTGGCCAGAGTTTACTCTGCTTGAGCCCTTCTTCACTATATGCTTTCTCGGTATGCCTTACGTATTGGTCTGCACTTCGAATCTCACCTGTTTGAACAAATGGATAAGCACCACCATACAAATGCTCTGCATTCCTAGGTCTATGCTTTGACTTTCCTCGATCGAGCCAACCGATTTGAGATAAGCTAGCCCACACCCAGCCTTCAGGCAATTTGGGGAAGTCGGTGGAATCGGGTTTTACAGGCTCGGGGTATTTATTTTGAAAGTTTTTAGGGGGCGTTTTGCCTTTTTCGGCAAACTCGGCAAGTTTTTGTTGCTGCCACTGTTCGCGGCGCTGCTTTAAAATGCGTGCTAACAGTTGCTCGCCTGTTTCTTGCACTCGGTCGCTATTTTCGGCGCGCCATTGCTGGGTCAGCGAACCTTCAACTGCACTTTTTAATAGCGATTGGCGGTATTGGCTAAGTTTGGTTTGTGCAGCTTTGAGCTCTTCTATCCCGTTGTCAAACTCGGACAATAGCTCTTCGAGCTTTTCTACCAATCTATCCTGTTCTTTTCTTGTTGGTAGGGGTAATGGGATGCTTTGAATCGTTTTTGATGAAAGATGCTTTACGGTCACAGCAGATGTATTTTGATTTATTGCATCTAAATAACCAGGCAATAAGTATGCTAAAAACTTTTGATTATAAAAATTTTTATTTGCAGTCAATTTGCAAACTCGTTGATTTAACAGTGCAATGCCGCTTCGCCAAAATCCGGAGTGGAAATCACCATCCATACCTACTAGCAAATCGCCATTATTAACAATGTAGTCTTTAGAGTAAACACCTTCATACGTTGTATCGGTTTTACCTGAAACGATATCTCTAATCCTAATAAGAGGTAAGCCTTTCCCAGTGTTAAAACCACTTGATGAAAATGCATAGCCATTGACTACTTCCACTACATCTTGAAGTGTTACTCTTTCCCACGATTCATGTTTATTAAGTAATCCAGATGTATCTTCTGTGACTAATTCATTTATATCTTTAGAAAATGCCATATTATGCAATTAATTCCTGATTCATTTCAGCCAATAGACTATAGAATTCATTATCTTGGCCGTTGCAGATTGAGTCGCTAACGGCAAATAAGCCCCAGGCTTTCTGTAAACCGCTTTGGTTGGAAAAGGGCCTGTAGCCAAAGTCATCTAGCTCAATCGCACAAATGGCGGCAATATGATCTTTTATCAAACGTAGCATTGGATTTGCGGCTCCATAAATACAGTGGAATGCGGGTGCTGGCATGATGAAGTAAAATCCTTTTTCCTATCTAGGCTTTTATATTTTCACGCTTGAAACGCCATTAGCCTCCAACTTTAAAGCTTGGCAGTTTAACATCTCCAGCCTATCGAGAAGCTGTTATTTCATTAAGCTTTAAGTACTCAACAAGCTCTTGGCTCGTTAGTATTTAGCCACTTATTGCTTTATTTCTCACGGTGAATAAAAGTAGAGTATGAGAAAGTTACGGAACATTCAACTTAATGCTGCAAAACACACATAATATCGCTTTTAGTAAGTGCGACATAAGCACAGGCTACTAACTTAGTACCTAACGAAACTTGATTTGGGAATGTGCCTTTAGTCATAAACTCATAAATTGTTTAGCAGCTCAAAGATATATCACACCTCTCCTCTGTTAATAAATATCCCAAAGAAAAGGGCTGATAACGCCAACCCATAATATGTCTGCTGGTGTCTTATATTTATCACTAAGCTTTCAAGTGCTCTATACGTATTGCTTGGCTATTTATGTAGTGCTACTCTCCTCGGACTAAAACCGGATAAGTTAAACTGTACTATGCAAACAGCTTTAATAAATAAAGATATAGCAAAAAAAATTAGAAGCATACGAGAAGGCTTAGGGTTAGGACGTACTGAATTTGCGAACTTACTTGGTATGGCTTCTACGGGTGAGCGTACAGTTAGAGGGTGGGAAACTGGTGAACATAAACCAACAGCAAAAAAGCTAGTAGATATACTCAACCTAGAATCGCAGTTAAAGTCTCATTTAGATAATGCACCATTTAAGCAGAAAGCCTTATCTGAGTCTGAATTTACATTTATAGATTTATTTGCAGGGATTGGAGGGATCAGATTGCCTTTCCAAAAGCTCGGTGGACACTGTGTATTTACCTCTGAGTGGGATAAGTTTGCCCAAAAAACATATCTAACTAATTATGGTGAAATGCCAAATGGCGATATCACCAAAGTAGCTGCCTCAGACATCCCTGATCATGACATACTTTTAGGTGGCTTCCCGTGCCAAGCTTTTTCTCAAGCAGGGCTAAAACAAGGTTTTAGCGATACGCGTGGAACCATGTTTTTTGAAATTCAAAGAATCCTCACAGAAAAAAAACCTAAAGTTTTTGTACTTGAGAATGTAAAACAGCTACAAGGTCATGACAAAGGCCGTACCTTAAATACCATTTTAGATATTTTAAGAGGTAACTTTGATTTAGAAATTCCGGATGATGTGCCTTTAAGTGAAGAGACAAGACATGCGCTATCAGAGAAGTTAAATTATTGGGTTGATTATAAAGTACTTAGGGCAGGTGATTTTGGCGTTCCTCAAAACAGAGAGCGTGTATTCATAGTCGGGTTTAATAAAAACCACTTTAAAGACTGTAATTTTGATGAACTGTTTAATTGGCCAATCGCACCTAAAACACCAACAAAAGTGGGTGACATTTTAGAAGATTTCAGAAAAATAACCTCTAGTGATGATAAATTCACGATATCTGAAAAAATATGGGTGGGCCATCAACGCAGAAGAAAAAATCACGAAGCAAGAGGTAACGGCTTTGGCTATTCGATATTTAACGCGCAAAGCCAATATACAAACACAATAAGTGCCCGTTACTACAAAGATGGCTCTGAAATTTTAATTGATCAATCAGAACTTGGTAAACGCCCTCGAAAGCTAACACCTCGAGAATGTGCCAGATTACAAGGATTCCCAGAAGAATACATTATTGACGCCGTATCTCAGGGCCAAATTTATAAACAGTTTGGTAATTCTGTATGTATGAAAGTTGTTGATGCGCTAGCAAAACAAGTAGTTAAAGCGCTACTTAAAGGTAGAGACCAAGTTTAGCTATATGAGCACGCTTCATGTCAATGTTCGCCCGTTAAGTTGACTTACGATAGGCTCACTATTAATGCGTAAATTTACTTTTTTAACCCAATAAAACGCTGGATTGTTATCTTGAGGTGGTTTGGGTATTAATGCGCTATACTGGCGCAAATTTTTTTAGATTAGTTGTTATGGCTCTTAAATCCACCATTATGAAAGTGCAATTATCGCTTAGCGATATGGACCGCCACGTTTACCAAGACTTTAGTTTAACCTTGGCTCAACACCCTTCAGAAACCGATCAACGATTGATGATTCGTCTACTCGCTTTTGCACTCAATAGCTGTGATGGTTTAGAATTTACCAAAGGGTTAAGTGCAGATGATGAGCCTGAACTTTGGCATGTAAATTACAGCGAAGAAATAGAGTTGTGGGTTGAGTTGGGTTTACCTGATGAAAAACGCCTTAAAAAAGCCTGTAATAAATCTAAAAAAGTGGTGCTTTATACTTATGGTGAAAACAATCAGGCAATTTGGTGGCAAAAACATCAACCTAAGTTGTACGAATTTAAAAACCTAAGTATTTTTAGCCTTGATTACGCAACGACACAAGCACTTGCTGCTTTGGTTGATCGCAGTATTAAGCTTGCAATTACCATTCAAGATGGCGAAGTGTGGGTAAACACAGATAATACTAATATTGAAATAAAACCACAGCAGTTAATGTAACTAATCACTTTTTTGAGGGCGTATGAAGATTAAACACGTTATTGTTTTACATGGCTTATATATGTCAGGCTTTGTTATGCGCCCACTGTGCTCTCGTTTAGAAGAATCTGGTGTTAAAGTATTAAACCTTACTTACAATACGCTTGATCCAAACCGCGATGCTATTTTTGCTCAAATTGATGAATTTATTGCAGGTGAACCTTCTGCACTCGTATGTCACTCAATGGGCGGATTAGTCGCTCGCGCATACCTAGAAGCTAATTCAGTTGCAAGCCAACACATTACAAAAGTAGTTACTTTAGGCACGCCTCATCAAGGCAGCCATATTGCACAAAAAATGAAGCAAAAAGGGTTTGAGTCTTTTTTAAAAAATAGCGTTGAATTTTTGCTTACACAAAATGGTAATTGGCCGTTTAAAGCGAAGCTTTTTAGTATTGCAGGTGACTTACCCATTGGTTTAATGCCTCTTATAGTTAAAGGCAGTAAATCAGATGGCACTGTATTACTTGATGAAACTAAGCTCAAAGGTATGGCTGAACATAAAGTGTTCCATTTAAGCCATACCAGTATGATTTACTCACGCGAAGTGGTCGACTATATTTTAAAATGCTTAAGCGAGAATTAATCTTCTGCGGCTTCTGCAATTTTATAACTTATTAAAAATATAATACCCAATATCAGGGGTATTGGCGCTGCGATGTAACCAAAAAAAGCTGAATTGGCAATACTAGCTCCTGCTAAATGAGCAACTAACCCCAATACAAATGCCACCAACGCTATACCAACCACAATCAACTCTGCTTTATTTTGCTTAACTGTTTTTGCGTGCATGTTATCTCTCCTAATAATTGCTACAGAATTAGTATGCGCCATTAAAACGAGTGCTTTTTGACCTAAATCAAACAATAAAATACCTTTGTGCAATGTCCATACAAAACTTGTTTCAGATCATAATTAACACAGCCCAAATGTTTATTTTCTTGTAAGGGGTGGTATTTTAATTAATCCGACCCATTTCTATTAGGTAAGGGTGAATATAAGCATTACTGGTTACTGATAGTTTAAAACTATAAAGTTGATTAACATAAACGATTTTACTAATTTAAGCTGGTACGCAATACTTATCACAAGTTCACAAACAAACGGTTATTAAAGGAGTCAGTTATGTCACAGGTAAACGCAATTGGTCTAAACAGCGCAAAAAGTGATGATATTGTAAAGTCACTCAATACGTTATTAAGCAGCTACCAAATTCAGTACATGAATGCGCGCGGTTTTCATTGGAACATTAAAGGCCGTAACTTTTTTGAACTACACATTAAGTTTGAAGAAATTTATAACCTTTTACTTTTAAAAGTAGACGAAGTAGCTGAGCGCATCTTAACGCTAGATGGCGAGCCTCTTCACGCATTTTCTGATTACTTAGAAGTAAGCAAAATTAAAGAAGCAAAAGGTATTAGCGATGGAGTTACTGCTGTAGAAAACTTACTAGCCGGTTACAGCACGCTAATTAAAATGCAGCGCGAAATATTGAACCAAGCAAGTGACGCTGAAGACGAAGGGACTGCTTCGTTAATGAGCGATTATATCTCAGAGCAAGAAAAACTCGTTTGGATGCTTAAAGCATATTTAGATTAAGTCAAAAAAATAAAAGCCCTCATTGAGGGCTTAATTAGGGATAAATCGTGAACAATCAAGCGATTCGGTTACTATATTAACCTCACCCCAAAGCGAAACAACGCCCCTGTTACCAGTGGCGTTGTTTTTGGTTTAAGTGGACAATAAAGCAGTGTATTGCAAAAAGCCTCAGTGATTACTGAGGCTTTGCACATATCAATAACAATATTAAAAGCTAATATCGTTATTACTGATTAGAACTTACTTCTAAAACCAATGTATACAGTTTGACCAATTGGGTCATATGTACCAGCGTCGGTTTCAGTGCCTGTATCTGAACCACTTATACCAGAAACAATACGTGGTGGCTCTTTATCAAATAAGTTATTAGCTCCTACATATAACTCCATTGAATCACTAATATGATAGCTTGCTTGCACATCATGATACGTGACAGAACCAACACCAACTGAGCCAGCTGGAATCCTCAAACCACTTAAAAATTGATCATCAAAATCAGCACTTCCTGTAAATGTCATGCTCCAGTTAAAGTCAAAATCATTAATTTTATAACCTAAGTTCCAGTTTGCTTTATGCTCAGACGCACCAACTTCACCAGCAAATACATCTTTATCTGCACCAGGTAACGGAATACTGTAACCATCAATTAGATAAGTGTATGCAAGGCGAGTTTTGAATGCACCTGGGCCTATATTTGTGGCGTACGTTAGTGTTAAATCGACACCTTCAGTACCCAAACCACCGCTGTTTGATACACCGCTATCAATAAACTCTAGCGAACCTGCGCTATTATTACCCGATGGAGCGCCACGGCGTGTAATAAAGTTACAGAAACTATCATCACCTCCACCATAGCATTGCTCAAGAATAAACTGGCGAGGTGTTGAAACTATTGCATCATCAATTTCTATATCAAAGTAGTCAAGCGTGATATCTAAACCCGATATTAAGTTTTCAGGTGTAAAAACCACACCCACTGTCACTGAGTTACCTACTTCTTCTTTAAGATCTGTATTACCACGGTTAAAGCCACTGATACCTTGTAAATCAGATTGGTTAAGCGTAAATGCACCATTGGTAGCAATATTACTGGCAACACCCACATCTGCACGACATGAATCGCCTGATGTACCACCCCCACTACTTGTAATTCCTAAGCAAGGATCGTTTAAGCCACTTGGAAATGTTTGTGACGGTGGAGAAAACAATTCATCAATATTAGGCGCACGAGTTGAGCGCGCTCGAGTCGCGCGTAAACGTAAACTATCTGTCACTTCCCAATCTAAACCTACATTCCAACTTTCTGTATTACCTACTGTAGAATAATCTGACAAGCGAACTGCTGCATTCATAGTCACTGAGTCGAGTATTGGAATATTTGTTTCAATATAATACTCAGTTACATCAAATGAGCCTTCTGTTGCCGGAATTGCATTACCCGCATTAAGGCCTGCTTGTTGTAATGCATCAAACTCACTACGAGAAAATTCTTCACGATATTCAAAACCAGCTGCGATACCCACAGTTCCTGCAGGTAACTCAAATAAATCACCCGAGATATTACCACCAATAATTTCTTGCTCTACAGAAGTAGAAAGAGAGCTTGGTGCACTTACAAAATCAATTGCACTTTGCGATAGTGAATTAAAACCAAAAATATTAACTGGTGCACAGTTAAAGCCTCGAGCCGTTGCGTCAATACAGATTGCTTCGTTAGTTATACCATCGCCATCAAGGTCAAAACGATCGTTAACAGCTTCTAAACCTCGTCGAAAGCTTTGTACATTAACTAAACCACCAGATACTTGTGACTCTTTTGTTTTGCCATACACGTAGTAAGTATCGTAAAACCAGTTGTCGTTTATTTCACCTTGAAAACCTAATGCAATACGGAATGTATCACGCTCTGCACGTGCCCCACGGTTACCAATATCGCTTAAACGCTTTGCAAAGAAAATATCTCGGCTACCGTCGCCATCTGTATCTGTTGCTGCATTATAAATATCGTCAGGTACAAACGCACTGCGTAGTAGCTCTCCATTTACTTCAAATTCAATAGGAACACGCCCATTAGCGTAAATATCATCAGATGCAAATGGGAATGGCTCTAGCTCTGAACGAGTTGTGCTCGACGCATACGTACCTTCATAAAAAAAGCTGTGTTTATCATTAAGTTCATAACTGCCGTTGGATGCAAATAAATAACGCTCGGTTGGAATTGCAATTGTACGAACCCCACTTCGGTTAAAGCCATTTGCAGCAACGCCATCGCCACCATTGGTGCTAAACGAATTTTGTAGATTGTTATTTTGATCGAATGTAAAGCGAGTGTCTCCTGCATCAAATCGACCTTGAGGTGGAAATGACGAGAAAAAAGGACGTACAGTATCAAAAATAGCATTTGGATTTGCAGCAGGATCATCTTCAAAAAATATTTGCGAGAATTGATCCACAGCAGAACGGTCACGATCACGAGAGTAAACAGCACCCTGATCAGAATAACCTAAGTGAAACATTGCATGACCCTTGCCATCACTACTGGTTAAACCCGACGTGAAAGAGAATTGTCGAGATTGGTCATCGCCTTCTTTGGACTCACCAAATTGACCTTCAAATTCAATACCTTCAAAGTCATCTTTTAAAACAAAGTTAACCACACCTGCTACTGCATCAGAGCCATAAACTGATGATGCGCCGCCAGTCATAATTTCAACTCGTTCGATAAATTGGCTAGGAATGGTATTTAAATCTACTGCTGAGCTACCTGGTAAACCCGATACATAACGGCGACCATTAACAAGTACTAATGTTCTTTCTGAGCCTAAATTACGTAAATCAACGGTAGCCACACCAGCACTTGCTGTGTTGAAGTTAGAATTAGTCCGGCTAATAGCTGGTGAACCGAACGCTGGGTTATCTAATAATAGGTTTTGAATATTAAGAGAGCCTGATGCATCGATTGCTGCACTATCTACAACCTGAATTGGCGCAGAAGACATAGCCTCGGCTGAACGAATACGAGAACCAGTAACTTGTACACGTTCTATTTTGGTAATTTCATCATCTTCTGCAGCCACACCTTGAAATGAAAATCCTGCAAGTATTGCACTGCTTAGCGCAATAGTTAACGATGATTTTTTAAATAATCGCGTGCGAACCTTGTTAGTTAATGTCATGTAATTCCCCTGAATTGTTATTTTTGTAACTAAATAGTTACTTCACGGGCCACATTAAAAGGATTAATATCAAGTCTCTATATGTTTGCTTTAACAGGCGTTTATATTGGTGTGAACTGCAAGATTGATGGGTTAAATGCATATATCACAATAATTTTATAAAAATATTGTATTTTTTTAACACTTTTCTCTCTAAACACGGTCTTAATTATTATCTACACAATGGGGTATAAAATAATGGACGCTTCTTTTCATGCTCAAACACTGGTTAGTAATGCCACGTTTGCAACATTTTTAACAAAACAAATGCAAGATCACCGTCATTTTAAGTCTCAATCTCTTGCTGCAGATAAGCGATTAGATCAAATAGATACGACGAAATATAACGTGCTTTTTTACGAGTTAACAAGCCTCTCTGATCCAACCCAAATTGTACACTTAGCCGAATTAGCAAAAAAAATGAAGCTAATCATTATTGGGCAATCAGGCCAGTTTGCTAGTTTTGCATTTGAAGTAGGCGCTGTAGACTTTTTAACTGTAGATTCAACAGCTCCCAGAATAGAAAAATGTTTTGATAAAATTGTTCACCTTTGCCCAATTGCAAGTGCCATTGAGCGCCAATACCAACAAAGCATCCAACATGAGAAGCCGTCTTCGTCGCATATTGTAGTTAAAGATGTCGGTAAGGTAAGGTTGATTGATATAAAAGATATTATTTGGATCAATGGCGCAGGTAATTATGTGGAATTACATTTCACTCAAGGTAGCACGCCAATTTTACATCGCGAAACGATGAAAAATATCGAACAACAACTAGAACCCGAAGGATTTATACGTATTCATCGCTCTACTTTAGTTAGAAAACAAGCCATTTGCGAACTTATGCCAACAGACAGCGGTGACTATAAAGTGAGGCTAAAAAACGATATGTGTTTAAATTTATCAAGGCGCTATAAAGGATGTTTAGAAAGTATAATAAGCCCACTTCAATAGTAGGCTCATTAATATTAGCTGTTATGTACTTACGGTTTATTGACAAGCATTATAAAAAAGGCCATTTCGAGGGCTTTTTCTTCTAAGCTTTTAAAACGACCTGATGCGCCACCATGACCAGCATCCATATCGGTTTTAAACACTAAAATATTGTTGTCTGTTTTAAGTTCACGCATTTTGGCAACCCATTTCATAGGCTCCCAATATTGTACTTGTGAATCGTGCAGTCCGGTAGTTACCAGCATATTCGGGTAGTTTTGCGCACTAATATTGTCGTATGGTGAGTAGGCTTCTATCACGTCATAAAAACAAGGATCGTTTGGGTTTCCCCACTCGTCATATTCATTAGTGGTAAGTGGAATGCTTTCATCAAGCATGGTAGTGAGTACATCTAAAAATGGAACATGACAACCTACACCACAATATAACTCTGGTGCTTGATTGACTACGGCTCCCATAAGTAAACCACCTGCACTTCCGCCTGAAGCAAACACTTTGCTGCTATCACAATAACCTTGAGCAACGAGTGCTTTCGTTACATCGATAAAGTCATTAAAGCTATTTTGTTTATGCTCTTTTTTACCGTGTTCATACCACTCTCGCCCGAGCATTTCAGATCCACGAACATGTGCAATAACATAAACAAAGCCACGGTCGAGTAAACTTAATGATGTACTAGAAAAGCTCGGATCAATAGTATAGCCATACGCTCCATATCCATATTGAAACAACGGGTTAGTACCATCTTTATTAAAGTACTCCTTACGATACACAATCGACGCGGGCACTTTTGTCCCATCACGGGCAGTAATTGTTAATCGTTCAGATTGGTAATCATCAGCATTAAAATCACCGACTACCTTTTGCTGTTTTAGTAATGTTTTAAAACCCGTTTTTAAATCAACATCATATAACGAACCAGGCGTGGTAAGACTTGAATAATAAATACGTGCGGTTTGCACATTAGGCTCTGGGTTCATTGCAACAGCGGCGTAATAACAAGGATCAGCAAAATCTAACACCATGCGGTTGTTGTGTTGATCAACCACTACGAACCGCGCTTGTCCTTGTTCGCGTTCACTCAACACTAAATAGTCATTAAATAGCTCAACACCTTCGAGCAGTACATCATCTCTATGAGCAGTATGCTCTAACCATTGTGTTTTATCGGCAATGGTTTGGCTTGTTGCCGTCATTAATCTAAAGTTTTTAGCCTGCCAGTTAGTCACAATATAGAATGTGTCATCTAGTTTATCTACATCAAACTCGTGCCCTTCCTCGCGTGGCATTAATGCTTTAAATTCGCCATTTGGTTTATTGGCATCAAGCACCCAAGTATCATTTGTTTCGGTGGTAGCCAAGTCAATAATAATAAGACTTTCGTCACGACTTTTACCAAGTCCCATAAAAAAGCGGCTATCTTGCTCTTCATACACCAAAACATCTTGGCTTTGATCGCTGCCCAGTTGATGCCTAAATACTTGGTAGCCTAGTAATGTTTGGAGATCTTTTTTTACATAAAAAACAGTTTTATTATCGTTAGCCCAAACAATTTGCCCTTCGGTATTTTCAAGTACATCAGTTAGCATTTCACCTGTTTCAAGGTTTTTAAAGCGCACCACATAAATACGACGGCCTTCAGTATCTTCTGAATATGCCATAAGTTGCTCACATGAACTCAGTGCAACTTCGCCTAATTCAAAAAATTCATACCCTGCGGCTATTTTGTTTACGTCTAATAAAAGCTGTTTATCGTCTGCGCTCATACTGGTGCTACGATAATGGCGAGAATATTCATCATCTCCGCGCACTTCTGAGTGGTACCAATATTTGCCATCTTTAACTGGAACCGTATTATCATCTTTAACAATACGTGCTTTTAACTCTTCAAATAGCGTATTTTGTAATGGCTTCATGGGTGCTAACTGCTCATCACAATAAGTATTTTCAGCCTTTAAATGTTCAAGTACTGCTTTGCTTTGACGCTCATCATCGCGCATCCAATAATAATTGTCAGTGCGTGATTTATTATGAGTATTGAGTTTGTGAGCTTGTTTTTTAGCAATAGGGGCGCTGGGTAATAAATTTAAAGGTAAGTTAGGACGAGACACAAATAAGGCCAATTAAAAAATAACAATATTCGCAGTTTATCATAAAAATAAAAAAGCCTACCCACTGGGCCAACTTAAAAATAACTATGTTAAGTATAAATATTAAGCTTAGCTAGGGCCTGTTTATCTTTCGAGGTTAAATTTGCAGCAGACTGTTTGGTATTTAGGCAATGCAGAGCCTATGTAGTGTGGTTGTTCCCCCTAAATAGGCAATAACGCAGCATAGATGCCAAACATGCGCGGCCC
>NZ_PNDU01000195.1:0-25452 GCF_005886635.1 Pseudoalteromonas sp. S558
AAACAAGGTGAACTTACGCATCAATAGCTGGCCTATTGCAAGTAAATTCAACGTGGTTAGCGCTGAAAATAGTTGCTCGAGATAGATTTATTATCCAGAGTTCAGGTTTATTAGATAGTTAATTCTCATAAGGTATTAAAATGAACCAATTAACAGAAAGAACAATAGAGTGTCCTTATTGCGGTGAAGCAATCGATATTTTAATTGATGCATCGGATTTAAATGAGCAGTACATTGAAGATTGCCAAGTATGTTGTAAGCCTATAAATTTTTTAGTCTCGCACAATGTTGATGATGAATTGATTGTTAATGTATATGGTGAGGATGAAGCGTATTAGCGTTTGAACTGATTTAGATCTGCATTTAGCTTTCAGCGTCCTCACACTTCCTTCCTCCTTTTATTAAAATGATGTTCAACAGATTGTGCAGAACTGTTTGCTGTTTTTTTTAGTGCGCTTCGTATAAAATCCGCCTTGTAATTTTTATCTTCAAATCTTCAAATATTAACGTTTAAATAGCGAGACTTTCTTATCCTTTCTAAAGATGACACTAAATCAATGACAGATATAACAGTAGTAACTCACAATGGTAATTTCCATGCAGATGACGTTTTTAGTATTGCAGTGCTAAAACATGTTTTACCAACGTTCAAGCTGGTACGTACTCGCGATAAAACACTGATAGAAAGTGCCGACTTTGTAATTGATGTAGGTGGCGAATACGACCCTCAAACGAATCGCTTTGATCACCACCAACGTGGTGGTGCAGGCGAGCGTGAAAACGGCATTCCTTTTTCATCGTTTGGTTTAGTGTGGAAAAAATATGGTTTAGCACTGTGTGATGATAATCAAGCGGTAGCCGACAGAGTGGATTCAGGCTTAGTTTCAACCATTGACGCCATTGATTGTGGTCATGTTGAAGGTGTATCAAAAGGGATAAGCCTGAGCCAAACAATCTCAATGTTTAATCCTACATGGGAAGAAGAAAGTAACTTTGATACCTGTTTTGATGAAGCTGTTGAATTTGCAGCTCGCATGCTCATTCGTTTTATCGCCTCAGCTCACGGAAGTGTAAATGCAAAAGAAATTGTTGCTAAAGCAATTGAAAATGCAGAAGACGCCAGAGTTATCGTGCTTGAAAAATACACACCGTGGAAAAAAACAGTGCATATTTTATCAAGTGATGCGCTATACATGGTTTACCCATCGCATTCTGGGCAATGGATATTACAAACAGTACCCGTTGAGCCAGGATCGTTTGAAGACAGAAAACCGCTTCCTAAAGCATGGTCTGGTTTATCTGATCAAGCATTTGTAGATGAAACCGGTATTGACGACGCTGTGTTCTGTCACAATGGTTTATTTATAGCCGGTACTAAGTCGTTTGAAAGCACAATGAAACTTGCCACAATGGCGCTTAGTGAATAAAGGCGCAGATTAACAAAGAGTAATAAAGCATAACAACTCATATGGGTTGTTATGCTTTTATTTTAGCGCGGAGCATTATGTTTGAATTAAAAATAATCGCACTTTTTACAATTACTGCCTTAGCAGAAATAGTAGGTTGCTATTTGCCTTATCTGTGGCTTAAGCAAGATAAAAGCATTTTACTTTTAATTCCTGCTGCTTTAAGTCTTGGACTATTTGCATGGTTGCTATCTTTACATCCTACTGCCGCAGGGCGGGTGTATGCAGCTTATGGCGGCGTGTATATTTGCGTTGCGCTATTATGGTTATGGGTTGTTGATGGCGTAAAGCTAACTATGTGGGATATTATCGGTGGTTTAGTTGCATTGCTAGGTATGGCAATAATTATGTTCGCCCCAAAGTCGATTTGATTCAAATTCATGCCAAAGCTTACTCACAATGAAATCACCCTTGAACTACCCAAGAGTCAATTTTTTGAAGATATGTTTGGGGTAGACTACCCAGGCTATCTCCCTTATTGGCTTGCTTATATGAGCCCAAAAGAGAGGCAAGCGTACCTTTTAGCTACAAAGTCTGAGTATATGGATATAATTGATGAGATGTATAACAAAAGTTTTAACTGGCAAGAGTGGATGCCTTATCCTTATTAAAACATCACAAAGTTATATGCGTTAATGATCTATTTACTGAAGTCATAAGCTCAAAGTTCAACATTGATTACCAACCCCGCACTCATATTTTAATGGAATAAAAGATTGAATATTTTATACTTTGTGATTGTTTTTATACTTATAGCAGTTAGCTTCTTATTTTTTTCGTTTTTAATTTATAGACTACCAAAATCCCATCAGCAAAAATGCATTGAAGGTGAAGTTGTTTATGTTTTCATTGATACAACTACAAGTTTAAGACACTTTTTTGAAACTGTTATTTTAAGAAATAAAGTGGTTACTTTAGCTAATAATAGTATGCGCTTTTATGTAAGTGAAAATGACTATAAAAAACTCTGGAAAATTAGCCCACATAAATTAACTATAACAGGCAACACTTACAAGTTGAGGTTAATAACTACACCATTATTGTTTGGTGGGTATGGTTTATCTGCGGTTGAAAATATGACAGAGATAGATAAAAAGCCAATAATAGTTAAATAAAAAGCAGATCCTATTACCAAAGTAACTCCAGATCAGTTTTATTGAATAGGGTGGTTCATTTTTACTAATAAAATTTATAATGAGTCATTTAAAAATAACCATTTTTACAACTTTTCTTATCTTCAATAATCATCAAAGTCCTATTTCATATGCGCTAGCGAGCAATACGTGATTGATTGTTTTTTTAATATTAAAAATCACTCGTTACGAGTAAAAATACTTGTTGGACTTAAATCTCTATTTTTCTTTTAATGCGCGCAATCAGCCGAGTCGGCATTAATTAAATAAAAGAGAAAGATAAATGAAAGAGACAACATCACTAGAACAAGCTCGCACGAGCTACAATGTTCGTCATTGGAGCCAAGGTTTTTTTGGTATTAATGATCAAGGTGATGTGTATGTTGCGCCCAAGGCTCATGCCCCAGAGCAAACCATTGCATTAACAGATATCGCAAAGCAACTACAAGATAAAGGTTTAAGCTTACCTGCTTTAGTTCGTTTTCCGCAAATTTTACACCATCGTGTACACAGCTTATGCGGCGCATTTAATACTGCGATTGAAAACTATGGTTACCCTAAAGACTACCTATTAGTTTACCCAATAAAAGTAAACCAACAGCGTGAAGTGGTTGAAGAAATAGTAGCAAGCCAAGCACAAGTAGAAAAAAAGCAACTTGGTTTAGAAGCAGGCAGCAAGCCTGAATTACTAACGGTATTAGCACTGGCTGAAAAAACCAGCGCCGTTATTATATGTAATGGCTACAAAGATAAAGAATACGTGCGTTTAGCACTGATTGGCGAAAAGCTAGGTCATAAAGTATATATCGTACTTGAAAAGCTTTCTGAGCTAGACATGGTACTTAGCCAAGCAAAAGAGCTTAACGTAAAACCACGCATTGGTATTCGCGTACGTTTAGCGTCGCAAGGTAAAGGCAAGTGGCAAGCGAGTGGCGGCGAAAAATCAAAATTTGGTTTATCTGCATCGCAAGTTTTGCATGTAGTTAATCGTTTAAAAGACGCAAACCAGCTTGATTTACTTCAGCTAGTACATTTTCACTTAGGGTCGCAAATGGCAAACATTCGTGACGTACGTTTAGGTGTAAGCGAAGCTGCGCGCTTTTATTGTGAGCTACGTAAACTAGGCGCAGAAATTGATTGCCTTGATGTAGGTGGCGGTTTGGCTGTTGATTACGACGGCACACGTAGCCAGTCGCATAACTCTATGAATTACAGCTTAGCTGAATATGCAAATAACATTGTGTACACCATTGGTGATACATGTAAGCAATATGAGCAACCAATGCCGACTATTATTTCTGAGTCGGGTCGTGCGCTTACAGCGCATCATGCTGTGCTTATTTCCAATGTTATTGGTACTGAAAGCTATACGCCAGAAGAGTTAGTAGCGCCAGCGGCAGATGCACCACTTTTATTAAAAAATATGTGGGCATCGTTTGTACAGTTAACTGATTTAACGGATGACCGCGCATTAATTGAAATTTATCACGACAGCCAAGGTGACTTAGCTGAAGCGCATAACCAATTTGCACTCGGTTTACTTGATTTATCGCAGCGTGCATGGGCTGAGCAAATTAATATTCGTATTTGTTATGAACTCAACAAGCACATGGATAATAAAAACCGTTTTCATCGTCCTATTATTGACGAGTTAAACGTACGTTTAGCCGATAAGTTTTTTGTAAACTTCTCGTTATTTCAATCGCTTCCAGATGCATGGGGCATTGATCAGGTGTTTCCGGTATTGCCATTAAGTGGCTTAACTGAAGCGCCAAAAAAACGTGCAGTATTACTTGATATAACCTGTGATTCAGACGGCGCACTTGAGCATTATGTAGATGGACAAGGTATTGAAAGTACACTACCAGTGCCAGAGTTTAGTGCTGATAAACCTTATTTAATGGGCTTTTTCTTGGTGGGTGCTTATCAAGAAATTTTAGGTGATATGCATAACTTGTTCGGCGATACACACAGCGCAATTGTTAATATGGATGAGCAAGGCGTTGCAAGTATTACCGAGATAAACCAAGGTGACACTGTGGCCGATATGATGCGCTATGTACATTTAGATGTTGAAAGTTTTCAGCAATCATACGAACAGTTAGTGTCTGCAAAGATAGAAAAAAATGAACAGCAAAGCGTTTTAGACGAGTTGCAAAGCGGCCTTGACGGCTACACTTATTTAGAAGAGTTATAAGCAATGTCAACTTTGTTTGGTCACGCAGATCACTCATTGTACTCAAATGGGATGACGTTTTTACGTCGTCCTATGGTGCAAAACATTAATGCAATTGATGCAGACGTAGTGGTTTTAGGCTTACCATTTGATTTAGCGACCTCGGGGCGTCCAGGTGCGCGCTTAGGCCCTGATGCAATTCGTCGTGCATCGGTTCATTTAGCATGGGAAGACACTAAATATCCGTGGACGTTTCCGTTGTTTGAGCGCCTAAAAGTCGCAGACGCAGGAGACTTTACTTACCCTGTTGGCGACCCTGAGTATTTTACTGCGCAACTAGAAATGGCTGCTGAGCAAATACTTCGTCAAGGTAAAACGCTATTAGGTTTAGGGGGCGATCACTTTGTGACGCTTCCGCTATTACGTGCTCATGCAAAAATACATGGTGAAATGGCGCTGGTACATTTTGATGCGCACACCGATACCTATAGCAATGGCTCGCGTTTTGATCACGGCACTATGTTTTATCATGCGCCAATAGAAGGGCTGATTGATGTTGAGCACAGTATACAAATAGGTATTCGTACCGACTTTGATCAAAGTAAACATGAGTTTGCTGTGATTGATGCAATGCAAGCCAACGATTTACATGCAAATGATATTGCAGCGAAAATACTTGAGCGAGTAGGTGACCTACCTGTTTACTTAACGTTTGATATAGATTGTTTAGACCCTGCATTTGCACCTGGTACAGGCACTCCTGTGTGCGGTGGTTTAACGTCAGATAAAGTACTTAAAGTACTGCGTGCGCTAAAAGGCATCAATATGGTGGGTATGGATGTGGTAGAAGTATCACCTTCGTATGACCAAAGTGAGCTTACTGCTATTGCCGCAGCAACCATTGCGAGCGAATTATTACATTTGTGGACACATAAAAATAAGTACTAATTTATTTTAAAATAGAGTTTAAAACTAAATAGGGTATGCGCTGGCATACCCTTTTTTAGTTAGAGGTATCGATTATTCAGTAATTTAATTTCTTTTAACCAAATAACGCTTAGCCCAATAAGCGGAAGATTAGTAGTAACAGGATTAAATGCTTCAATAAGTAATTGTGGCTGCATTATAACTACAGCAAGTAAAAGCCCCATAAGTGCCAATATATTTAAAGCTATCAGGTGCTTATGTTTATAAAACACAAATAAACACAAGCCAAATATAATTTCGCCAACACCCGCCGAACGTGTAATTAAGTCAGACACTTCGGCTGAAAAACCAGCACTGCCAGTCATTAATTTTTCAAGTGGTGCTACGTGATAAAGCTTTGGGAAAAAGCCATGATATATCCAACTTAAACTCACTATGTAGCGAGCAAGTTGAATATAACCGCGATTATTTCCTAGCATTATCAATTCGCTCTTGTGCACTTGGATGGCTAGACAAGTACTCTAATAAGTTATTTACTTTTTCGAGGTGTTCGTTTTCACTGGTATGGCTTTTTTGTAGCGCTTCTATTGCATCAGCAAAGTCATTACTCGAATACCCAAGCGATTCTAATTGGGTGAGTGCAAAGCTATCGGCCTCACGCTCCATATCACGTGAAAACCCTTGCTGAGCAAACGATGCGCCAGTACCAAGGGCAATTTCTGCAACACCCTCTAAATCACCAAATACAACCGCCAATACTATGGTGCTTGCAGCTGATTGCGCTGTAATGCGTACGCTATGCTGGTGCACTACGTGGCCCATTTCGTGTAGTAATACCGCTTTTAGGGCATTGGGTTTATCGGCAAGTAAATTTGCCAACTCATCAGTAACGACTATACGCCCATGGGGCAGCGCAAATGCGTTAGCACCAAAGCTGTCTGATTTATAAAACGATAACCTATAAACCGATTGATCAAGCGATAACGCATTAAGCATACTTTTAAAATGAGCTTGTACTTTCGCTTGTTGCTCAATAGGTAGTTCACTTGGATCGAGTGCCAGTTTTTTGATAACCGTAAAGCTTTGTTCGCCCATTTGGTTAATAACATTGTGTGGTAGCGTATCTACGCTGTAAACCGCAATGGCTGGTACGGCTTTATAAAGCACTAACCACATAAATAAAGGCGTAAAAATAACAGCGGCTAAAACTGCCCATTTACTTTTTTCAAGGCGTTCCATTATGTGATGGTTATTTTCTTTAAATGGCCATCTGTAACTTACATCAAGAGGAATAAAACGACTGCCATCTTCAAAGTTTAGTTCATCGGCAAGTCCTGCCATCCCCGAGCTTAAATTAAGACTTGAGATTGTATGGCGAGCGATAACGTGTTCATCGTGAATAATCTCAATGTGTGTGTCGCTAATAGTTGCAACACACACTTGATAATTACTCGATGCTTTGGGGAAAAAATGTCCCTTTACATGCATGGTGAGCTCTTAAGTTAGAGAAAGGTCAATATCAAATACGTTTGCAGCTTCTTCAGCGAATGACGACTGCTGCTCTTGTTGTGTATCAATTAAGTTTAATGCTTCAGGGTAAATAGTTACCGTTGTTACATTAGCAAGCATTTTTGATGTACGTACTTTTGCCCACGGGTAAGCTAGCCCTAGTGAAAATACAATAGCTAACATATTAGTGAGTAGTAAAATAGCAAATGGAATTGGTTTTAACTCTGAGTTAAATGTTGCAACATTTTCAAACTGGCTATTATCAAAAATATGATTACGAATAGCGGCTGTCCATACTGCGGTGACTATGGCTATCATTAGTACATAGGCAATCATCATAATGATAGGAAGTATAACCATTACTGCCGAATTCTGCTGATTTTCTATGTCCATTAAACCTAATCCAAATAACCCTAAAATACCCATAAAGAGCACCATGGTGATTGAGCTAACCACAAAACAAATGAGCGCTGTCAGGTAATAGGTTTCGCCTTTTAAATTAACATTAAGCGGTTTGTCACCATAACTAATGTTGCTATGGATATAGCTATCGATACGTTTTATAACATAAGGCATCAATAAATAAAGCGTAAATACACTGGCGATAGGTAAAAGTATAAAGTTAATAAACGCCTCGCCGTAATCGCCTTTAAATGCAAAACGGACGTTACGATGGCGTGTCATACGCATGTTAAAACGCAGGCCTTGATTTATGATCCACGGCATTAAAAATAGAAAACCAATGGCAAACAGAAAGCCGACGATTGGTAAAAAGCTGGTGGTAAAGGTGTAAACAAAAAACACAATAACCGCTAAAATCCGGCCCTTTAAAATTTGTATTGGCGTTGCTAGGTAATCAAAACTATGACCATCTATGCGGGTATGACCATAAAAATAACGGTACGTGCGCACTTTTGCCCAAGCAGAGTATATGCCGAGTGTTATAACGCTAAGTAAAATATTTACAATCCAAATACCAAAAAACTCAGCGCCTTTACCACTAAATTGTACTTTGCCGCTAAAAATTGGCGTTGCAGGTTGGCTTATTGTCTCATTAGATTTGGGAGGGGTTGGGTGTATTGATTCCATTTAAAGTCTATCTCCATGATTTTTTTGTTAATTTACCTGTTTTTAGTGAAAAATTCAATGTTTATAATTACGTCAACAGTTCAGCAGATCTTAATTTTAGTTATCTATGAGTTCTGATCTCGTACTCAAAAAAGTATAAATTGACCTTCCTTGCTATTTTTCGAGTTCAGATGTTATAGCTAAATCTGTTATACTGGGCGGACAATTTTATGGGGCTGTTATGATTTCAAAAAACCAACTCAAACTTATCCGCCAACTTGGCCAAAAAAAGTACCGAAAGCAATATAATCAATACCTTGTGCAGGGTGAAAAAAACGTACTTGAGTTATTAAACAGCCCATTGAATGTGGTTAATATTTTTGCTACAAATGAATTTATAAATGCGTATCAAGGTAAGTATCAGCACGCTAATTTTATTGAAGCGGATGAAGAAGCCCTCACCAAAGCCAGCACGCTAGTTAGCAATAATGCAGCCATTGCTATTGTTGATATGCCAACGGCGGCTTTACCACAAGTAAATGGCTTAATACTCGCGCTTGATGGCGTATCAGACCCTGGTAATTTAGGCACAATAATAAGAGTGGCAGACTGGTACGGTATTAAACATATAGTAACTAGCATCGACAGTGCTGACGCTTATAACCCAAAAACAATTAGCGCCACAATGGGCTCGTTTGTAAGGGTATCGGTAAGCCAAGTTGATTTACCTGATTACCTACAGTCTTTAAATTTACCTGTTTACGGTGCTTTTTTAGATGGACAAAGTGTACATAAAACCCAATTTACGGGCTCAGGCGTTTTGCTAATGGGCAGTGAGTCGCATGGTATACGTGAGGCATGTACAAAGTTAGTAACCAATAAAATCACCATCCCCGCTTTTGGTGGTGCAGAATCGCTTAATGTTGCAATGGCAACCGGTATTATTTTAGATAATTTTAAACGACAAGCTTAACAATTTAACTGTTTATGAGTTAAATTGTTTGTAATCAATAACAATAATAATTGGTAATAACAACAAGATGCGCTTAAGCACTATTAAATTAGCGGGCTTTAAATCGTTTGTAGAGCCCACTAAAATTCCATTTCCTGATCAAATGACGTGTGTTGTAGGCCCTAATGGCTGTGGCAAATCAAACGTTATTGATGCAGTGCGATGGGTGCTTGGTGAAAGCTCTGCTAAAAACCTGCGTGGCGATGCCATGACCGACGTTATTTTTAATGGTTCCACTAATCGTAAAGCTATATCGCAAGCCTCTGTAGAGCTGGTTTTTGATAACCATAGTGGTAGTCCTTCAAATACATTTGCCGATCGAAACCAAATAGCTATTAAGCGTTTAGTAACGCGTGATGGGCAGTCACTGTACTTTTTAAATGGCAGTAAATGTCGTAAACGTGATATTACCGATATATTTTTAGGTACTGGCCTTGGTCCGCGTAGTTACGCGATTATTGAACAAGGTATGATCTCGCGTTTAATAGAAAGTAAACCACAAGAGCTGCGCGTATTTTTAGAAGAAGCTGCCGGTGTATCAAAATACAAAGAGCGCCGCCGCGAAACACAAACTCGTATTAAAAGCACCCGCGAAAATCTTGAACGTCTGTTAGATGTGCGAAAAGAGCTGCAAAGTCAGTTAGATAAATTGGCTGTGCAGTCGGTTGATGCAAAAAAATACCGCGAGTTAAAAGCGCAAGAACGTACATTAAAAGGGCAAATAGCGGTTTTAAAATGGCAAAAGTTACACCAGCTGCAACTTGAAAAAAGCGCCCAAATTAATAAACTTAATGATCAAATTTTGTTTTTTGAAACTGCTCATTCAGGGCATGACGATGTACTTGCAAGCTTAGAAGGGCAAGTACAAACCCAGCAAGATAAATTAAGCGATGCCCAGCATCAGCAACATGTAATACACACCGAGCTTACTCGCGCTGAGCAACAACAAATAAACGTAAAACAACAAACTCAAACGCTTAAGCAAAATTTAATTAAATTACAGCAGCGCCAAACACATAGCCTTGAAGTTAAAGCGCAGCAGCAAATTGTGTGCGAGCAACTAAATGAAACCCTGCAAGAGGCAAGTGAAAATGCCTTAATGTGCGAAGAGCAAGTTAACGAGTTAACGCTTGAGCTTAAAGAGTTATTAGCACTTAAGCAGCAGTACAGTGCTCATTGGCAAGCTTTGTGTGAGCAACAGCAGCAGCTTAATACTAATGCGCAACTACATAGTGGTCATATCAAACAAACTCAACAGCAAATAAGCCACGTTAACGAGCAAATTAGTCAGCTAAAGGATCAGCTTTGCGAGCTACAAAATAGCGATGTAGAGCAACAATTAACGCAGCAAATACAGCAAAGGCAAATATTAACTCAACAGCTTGCCGCAAAACAAACCGCGTATACACAGTGCAGCGCTAAACTTGAATTACAAAACACACATGTTAACAATACACAAAAGCAGCACTCTTTGCTCACTCAACAGGCAAACGAGTTAAAAGCAAGTATAACGGGGCTTAAAAGTACACTCGGGTTCGATGAAGAAACTGAGCGTACTAACGGTTTGTTTAATCAGCTAAGTGTTAAAGAAGGCTTTGAGCCTTTAATAGAGCAAGCACTTAAATCGCTAGAGCATTTAAATGTAAGCGAGCAGCAAACTAACAACAGTGTGTGGGCAAGTCATGATAATCACATGCCAACAAATAGCTTAGCGGTATTTATAACAAGCGGCGTGTATCCAGAGCATTTAACGCGTATTGCTTATAACGAAAACGGTGATTTAACAATATTAAATGATGGTTTTTATACAGCCGTTATGGATAAAAACGGTGCGTTACATGGTCGTAATTGGCATGTTAGTGCGGATCGTAATACGGAAAACTCATTGCTTTTAAAGCATAAGCAGTTACAAGATAAAACTCAGCAGTTAATTGATGTCGAGGACGAGCTACATCACATCACGCTCACTCTTGATAAATATACAGTCGAGCAAGCGCAATTAATTAACGAGCAAAGTGAGCTAAAAGAAGCCATACATGAGCTTGCGCAAAATAGTGCCGTTGCCAGTACGCGCAGCGATATGCTTAAACAGCAAGTAGCGCAGCATCTGCAACAGTTAGAAAAGTTACAGCAGCAAAAGCAGCAATTAATAACTCAGCTTTTGCAATTAAATACTGTGCTTGACGAGCAAAACAAACTGCATGAAGTATTAAATGAGCAGCAACTCAATTTAAAAAATGAGGTAGACGCTGCAAATAGCCTACGCTTACAAAGCGATAAAAATTATAGCCAAGCATTAAACATGCTTGAGCTAAATAAAACGCAAGCACACAATGCAACGCTTGCCCTGCAAAAAGCGCGCAGTGAATGGCAATTGAGCCAAACTAAATTGAGCCATGCAGAGCAAGAACACGTTAGTGCTTCTGAAGGCGCACAAGAACTACTTAATGAAATAGAAGAGCTGCTGATCCCAGAGCAAGAATTGAGTGATAAAATAGCCCTGCTTTTGGCGCAGCATCAAAAAGGTGAGCGGGTTTTTGTATCACTGCAAAAAGAATTGGCTCAAGCGAAGGAAAGTTTAAACACCAAGCAAGCGAGCCTTAAAAATTCACAAGGTGAGCTGGTGGGCTTGCAACAGCAGCATCAAAAGTTAGCGATTGAAGAGCAAAGTTTACTGATAAAAGCACAAGTGGCGCTTGAGCCATTAGAAGAATTAAAACAAAGCTTAAAAGCGATACTTGATGAGTTACCAGACTCGCTAAGTTTGAGCGCTGCACAAAATCAGTTAACCGGATTTACTAATCAGTTGGATAAATTAGGTGCGGTAAATTTAGCGGCAATAGAAGAGTTCGATTTAGCTAAAGCGCGAAGTGATTATCTTGATAATCAATTAGATGATTTAACAAAAGCGTTAAGCACGCTTGAAGGTGCTATTGGTAAAATTGATAGAGAGACCAAAACGCGCTTTAAAGAGACCTTTGATCAGGTTAATGACGATTTTGCTGAGCTATTTCCTAAGGTTTTTGGTGGTGGCAGTGCGTATTTAACATTAACCAGTGATGATTTACTCGAAAGTGGTGTTAGTATAATGGCACGACCACCAGGTAAGAAAAATTCAACAATTCATTTGTTAAGTGGTGGAGAAAAAGCGCTGACCGCATTATCATTAGTGTTTTCTATATTCAGGCTCAATCCAGCGCCATTTTGTATGCTGGACGAAGTAGATGCACCATTGGATGATGCTAACGTTGTGCGTTTTTGCCGTTTGGTTGAAGAAATGTCACAATCGGTGCAGTTTATTTATATTAGTCATAATAAAATTGCGATGGAAATGGCAGGTAGATTAACGGGTGTAACTATGGCAGAACCTGGCGTATCGCGGATGGTTGCTGTAGATATAGAACAAGCTGTGCAACTTGCACATGCATAAATTTTTATAACACGTGTATTAGTTTTTAATTAATATACAGGTTTTAGGCATATCAAATAATAAAAGGTGAGGGGATGGCCGAACAATTAAGATGGGTTTTAATCGTTATCAGTGTAATTGTCATTGGTGGTTTGTTAGTGCATGGTTTGTGGTCGGTGAGAAAAAAAGATCGCCCTGAAGTGTCAAATAACGAACGGGTTGAACCATTACAACAAAGTGCACCAGCGTCATCGCATACTTCTCGTCCTGAGGCTGAGCCAAAGGAGCCTGTGATAGAAGAACGTGACGAGCCTCAATTTGGTGAGCTTAACTTTGCTGCAGATGAGCCGCAAATTGATACAAGCGTGCCAGAAGTGCCTATTGAAGATGACCTAGAAATAGTCGATGACCTAGAAACAAAAGAGCAAAGCGATGAAAAATCGTCAGCTCAAATGTCTGACTTTGTTATTGTGCATATTCAAATGCCAGAAGGGCTTAGCATGCAGGGCAGTAAATTATTGCCAGCCGTTAACACGTTAGGGTTTAAATACTCAGAGGAAGGCTTTTTTAATCGCCATCTCGATCCCGCAGGACAAGGCCCTGTGCTATTTAGATTAGTAAATATGTACAACCCAGGTACGTTTGATATTGATAATATGGAACAGTTTAGTACTGCAGGGGTTAGCTTATTTATGACATTGCCGTGCGACGGTGATGGCTTAGCGGCATTTAATATGTTGCACAGCGCAGCTAAAAAGTTAGCGGATGAGTTTGGTGCGCAAATTTTAGATGCAGAACGTGAAGAAATGACCGTAGAGCGCATCAGGCAGTATGTTGAACAGGTTCGTTCTTTTTCAGCGTAAATAGCGCATATATTATATTTTTGTAAGCCACTAGATGATGACTCATCAAAGTGGCTTTTTTTATGTTTATTGAGGTTTAAATGTCTAGCAGCATTAGTGAGCAAGTTAATCATCTTCGTACTACATTAGAGCAACACAATTACAATTATTATGTGCTCGACACCCCCAGTATTCCTGATTCTGAGTATGATAGGTTGTTACGTGAACTAAGTGCATTAGAAACCGAGCATCCAGAATTTTTAACCGCCGACTCGCCCACGCAAAAAGTAGGCGGTGCAGCACTGAGTAAATTTGAGCAAGTTGCGCACCAAGTACCTATGTTATCGCTTGATAACGCCTTTAGTGAAGAAGAGTTTATTGCGTTCAATCGCCGTATAAAAGAGCGTTTAATGAGCGCCGATGAGCTTACTTTTTGTTGTGAGCCAAAACTCGATGGTTTGGCTGTTTCAATTATTTATCGCGATGGTGTGCTGGTGCAGGCCGCGACCCGAGGTGATGGTTTTACTGGCGAAAACATTACTCAAAATGTAAAAACAATTCGTAATGTACCACTCAAGTTACGTGGCGATTACCCGAAAGAGCTTGAAGTGCGCGGTGAAGTATTTATGGACAGCGCTGGCTTTGATAAATTAAATACTGAAGCGCAAAAACGCGGTGAAAAAGTATTTGTTAACCCACGTAATGCAGCTGCTGGTAGTTTACGTCAACTCGATTCTAAAATTACCGCTAAACGCCCGCTCATGTTTTATGCCTACAGCACAGGGCTTGTTGCTGATGGCAGCATTCCTGAGGATCATTATCAGCAATTAGAAAAGCTGACTGATTGGGGACTACCTTTATGCCCAGAAACAAAATTAGTGGAAGGTCCAAAAGCCGCGCTTGCGTATTACAGCGATATTTTAACGCGCCGTGGTGAGCTTAAATATGAAATAGATGGCGTAGTAATAAAAATAAATCAAAAGGCCTTACAAGAGCGATTAGGTTTTGTAGCGCGTGCTCCGCGTTGGGCTATTGCGTATAAGTTTCCGGCGCAAGAGGAAATAACTCAATTACTTGATGTTGATTTTCAAGTCGGGCGCACAGGGGCAATTACGCCCGTTGCACGTTTAGAGCCTGTTTTTGTCGGCGGTGTAACCGTATCAAATGCAACACTGCATAACAGTGATGAAATTGCGCGTTTAGGCGTGAAAGTAGGTGATACAGTTATTATTCGCCGTGCTGGAGATGTAATCCCACAAATAACGCAAGTGGTGCTTGAACGCCGCCCTGATGACGCGAGAGATATTGAGTTTCCAGTGACTTGTCCAATTTGCGATTCGCATGTTGAAAAGGTTGAAGGCGAAGCTGTAGCCCGTTGCACGGGTGGACTTGTATGTCCTGCACAGCGTAAGCAAGCGATTAAGCATTTTGCATCACGAAAAGCACTAGATATAGATGGTCTTGGCGATAAAATTGTTGATCAGCTGGTAGATAGAGAACTTATAAAAACACCTGCCGATTTGTTTATTTTAAAGCAAGGGCATTTTGAGTCGCTTGAACGTATGGGACCTAAGTCAGCTAAAAACTTAGTAACAGCACTTGAAGAGGCTAAAGGCACTACGCTTGCTAAGTTTTTATATTCTCTGGGTATTCGTGAGGCGGGCGAGGCGACGGCACAAAATTTGGCTAATCACTTTTTAACCCTTGAAAATATAATAAATGCCAGCATTGACAATCTAACGCAAGTAAGTGATGTAGGTGAAATCGTCGCAGCGCATGTGCGTGGTTTTTTTGATGAAGAGCATAATTTAGCGGTAGTAAACGCACTTATAGAGCAAGGTGTAAATTGGCCTGCACTAAGTGCGCCGTCTGAAGACGAACAGCCACTTGCAGGGCTTACATACGTCCTTACTGGCACGCTTAATACACTTAACCGTAATGATGCAAAAGCACGTTTGCAACAACTTGGCGCTAAGGTGTCAGGTAGTGTTTCGGCTAAAACGGATGCGTTAGTCGCTGGCGAAAAAGCAGGCTCTAAATTAACTAAAGCACAAGATTTAGGGATAGAAATTCTAACGGAAGACGATCTAATAACGCTTTTGGAAAAATATAATGGATAGTATTTTACATTTTTTGAACACACTACAACTAGACACAGGGCAATGGCTGCTTGGTTACGTAAATAATATCGCAATGTTATTAACAGTGTGTTTAGTGTCGTTATATGCCAATGACGTGATCAAGTTAACAAAAAGCACAGTTACCAGGTATAACTTTGTGATTAGAGTTTTGTGCTTTGTATTAATTACCGCTTTTGGCTTTGGTTTTATCGTTGTATGGTTAAGCCCTTTAATAGCCAAAGGGTTGTTATTCTTTGGAAAAAAATGGCTGACTGCGACACTCATCGTTGCATTTTTTATTCTTGGTACGATTGCAGATAAAAAGAATCAACTATGAGCCGATATGGACCCGAATACTGGGATAAGTATGGGAGTTACCGTACTCCTATTGCATTTCATTTGAGTTTGCTGGTGCTCTTACGCGGCTATTTCATTTGGGTTATTGCGGCTTTAAGCCGCAGGCCTGAACTGGATTTAATGTCGTTATTTTTTAAAAATAAAAATGATTTTTTTATCGCAATAACGATTGGTAGTATTGCAATAATACCGACTATTTTATTTTGTTTACGGCGGCCGCGAGACTCACACAGTGCGAGCGACAGGTTAGCCAAAATTTGGCAGCATATGCGCTGGCCTCTTATTTTATGTGCTGTTGTTGATTTAACATGGTTAAGTATTCAAGCCGCACATAGTCATTATCGATTTTCATTATTTTTAGCAGTACAAATGATGATTGTTTTATGGGTGCTGTGGTATTTAGTTAAGAGCCGTTATTTAACCGTTTTTTTTAACGATTGGCCTGAGCCAACAGAAAAAGCAGCCGAAGAGAAAAAGTTACTTAAATAGGACTGGTTGTGGACGCTGTAAATAAAACAATAGCGATAACGATTTCGCTAATAGGATTAGTGCTTATTATTTTAACGATTAGCACTGAGCTTTTAGAGTTTATGTGGTTTAAAGTACTATTTGGCTTATGGATATTTATTTTTTGTTCAAGTATTTATAGGCTCACACCGCTTTTTAAATCGAGAAACCGTTTAGAGCATTTTATCCAACGAGATGCGCAACATTTATTACTCTTTAGTTTGATGGGATTTTTTGATAAAAAACACGGCCCCAACTGGTTGGTTATTAAAAGCATCGAACGCATAACCAGCAAAGACGATGAGCTGACGATCTACAGCAATAACGAGCGCCAATTGTGCGTAAGTCTACCTGCAAAAAAAGCACAGTTAGATAGTTTTATTAAACGAATACTTACCGATTCAGAAAAGCAAACCATTACCTTTGATTAGGCTGATCTCCACTCTAATCAATAACGTAATACTTAACGATATTTTTTTATAGATTTAAAAAGTACCGCTAATTAACGATTCAATGAGGTCATTATGTTGAAGTGGAATGATGTTATTAACTTTGCCAATAACGGCAATCCTACACCAAGTAAAAAAGTGATTAAAACGGACGCTCAGTGGCGTGAGCAATTATCAGAGGATGCGTACTACGTAACACGTAATAAAGGCACAGAGCGTCCGCATAGCT
Organism: Pseudoalteromonas sp. S558; assembly: GCF_005886635.1. Lineage (NCBI taxonomy): Bacteria > Pseudomonadati > Pseudomonadota > Gammaproteobacteria > Alteromonadales > Pseudoalteromonadaceae > Pseudoalteromonas > Pseudoalteromonas sp. S558. The sequence continues at coordinate 17,205 of NZ_PNDU01000195.1, forward strand.
CAGCTAGTTGCACATTGTTAGAGCCAGGTAAGTACGCGTGTGTTTGTTGCGATAATCTACTTTTTGATGCTGACGAAAAATTTGACAGTGGTACGGGCTGGCCTTCGTTTACACAACCTGCCACAATTGAAGCGATTGGTTATGTGAGTGATATAAGTCATGGCATGGAGCGTATTGAAGTTGTTTGCAACGTGTGTGATGCACATTTGGGGCATATTTTTCCTGATGGCCCATTGCCTACAGGTTTGCGATACTGCGTAAATGCAGCATCAATGAAAAAGCTTTAACGTTGCTACTTTTGTGATTTAGTGTCTGTTTCAAGTTCTAATTTCATTTCTTTTGCAATATCCGAAATTTTATCTAAACGCTGCATCTGCTCTGCTGGTAGCTGAGTTTTACTAAGCAGAGCGTAGCATTTTTTTGCAAGCTCAAGGTTAAATGATCGGCCCAGTTGTTTATTTGAATCAAGTAAGCATTGTAATAAATTAAGTGCAATGCTGGGATTGCGGGGCATGACTCTAAATGCCTGCGTAAACGCCTCTAAAGCAGTATTTAACTGCCCTCTATTAAATTGATTAACCGCATGATTATTTAGCTCTTTTGGCCCTATTTTTATATCACGGCGTTCACTTTGTTGTTGTTGGATGTACCGTAAATAAGTGATATCTTCTTGATTAGGGTGTTGCTCACAATGATTAATTATTTGGGTGAAAAGTGTTTGGGCTTTTTGGTGAAAACCTAACTCATGAAATGCCTTTGCTTTATCAAGCGCACTATCAACTGAGCCAATAATAACGTCGTCATCATCAAGTTGCTCGATGAGTTTTTTTGCTTTTTGATGCTCATCTTTTAAATAATGCAATCGGGCATTAAGCACATCAATTTGAGCTTGATTACTGCTATTAGGAAATAGCTTTTTTAAGTCATTGATATATTGATTTGTTTGCCTAGAAATTCGTTGTATTTGGTCCGTTTGATCCGTTGTTAGAGCAAAATCAATGCCTGCACGTGCTGCATTGAGATAGATACTAGGGTGGTCGTGTATAGAGTATTTTGCGTAGCTTGCTATATCTTTTTGAGTTAAATAATTGGTTTCGTAATCGTGATTAATTAACGACACATTACTTAACGATTTTTGGCGTGAAATGTTACGCGGAGCAATTTTAACGGCTTGACTTAAAAACTCTTGTGCTAATTCGAATTGATTAAGTTTTATTTCTAATTGGCCTAACAAGTCTAAAGCGACTAAACGTGTTTCTTGCCGCTCCAACATAGTTTTGAGCATACGCTGGGCTAGAATGTGCTCATTATTAGCTATGAGCGCCTCGACTAAACCAACTTTCGCCCAAGCAAACTTTTGAATATTAAGTACTGATTTAAAAAAATCTTTAGCTTCTTGTTTGCTGTTTAAGCGAAGCAGTGCATCCCCTTTTAATCGTAATAAAATAGGGCTGTAGCTATTATTTTCTTTATTTAAAATAGTATCTATATATGTAATTGCTTTTGGATCATTACCATCGTCGATCAAAGTATAAATAGTTTGTAAATCGTGTTTGCGCTTTAAAACACGCTCTATTCGAACTTTTAATTCTTGTACTGTAAATGGTTTTACTAAAAAGTCATCGGGTTGCAACTCAAGTACACTATGCACCAGTGAGCCAGTTGTTTCTGCAGAAATAAAAATGAATCCAGTCGAATTTTTTATTAAGCGTTTTACCCTTAGCTCTTCATAAAGCTGATAGCCATCTTGTTGTTTACTTAAATTGAACGAGCAAACAATTAGATCAAACTCTTCACTTAAGCATTGCTCTTTTGCTGATTTTGCATGATCGGCAAAGCGCAATTGTTGAAAGCCAAGTCTTTCTAACGACTGTTTCATATAGCTTTGAGCAAGCGGCTGCTCTTCGACTATAAGTATTTTGGCTTTTGAATAGATCTTAGTTGGCATTGGCTTAAGCGTTATTACATTTAACACTGACTATAATCAACAGTTTAACTGCTTACAAGGAATAGCTGTATTTATTAGGTACTTAATTTTAACTAATACATTTATATTGCAGTAAAAAAGAAAATTAGATGAGTGATGTGTAGTGTGTTGTTTTATTAAGACTAAGTTAATTTAAAAGCGACTTAAGCGATAACCAATACGTGGAGTTCTGCACCAGTTAAGTTAAGGTGTTGCTGAATTTATTTTAGCTAATTAGCGTTCATCATTTATACACTTCAGATATTGTTTAATGGCTGCATAGCCACCATATAATAAACATACTTTTGTCAATACAGTGAGTTGCTATGTTAAATAATAAAATCCCACCCGTTATTGTTGTGCTGTTTTTTGCAGGCATAATGGCGCTTATTGCGCATTACAGTGTTATTGATTTCACCGCATTTATTACCTACTTAGCGGCAAGTTTGGTCATTATTGGGTGTGCGTTTTGTATCGCGGGTGTTGCGAGTTTTAAAATAGCAAGCACCACAGTAAACCCTAATAAACCTGAACAAGCGTCAAAACTTATTACGAGCGGTATTTATAAAATCTCTCGTAATCCAATGTATGTGGGTTTTGCATTTATTTTAACGGGGTGGGGTATTTGGTTAGGCTCGTTGTGGGCAATGCTTTGTATTGTTGGATTTATTGCGTATTTAACGCTTTTTCAAATAATTCCAGAGGAACGCGCGCTCACTAAATTATTTGGCGAAGAGTTTACCGCCTATAAAGCGCGTGTAAAACGCTGGTTGTAATCAATACCAGTCACTTAAAACCTGACAAATAAAAAAGGCTATCGATGATAGCCTTTTTTATTTGCAGCAATTACATTACTAATTAATTGCGGCTTATTCGTATTCTAACGGATCTGTAATGTTATTTAGTGCAAATGCTTCAAGGCGTTCTTGGCACGCGCCACATTTACCACAGGCCTTTTCACGGCCGTTATAACAGGTCCACGTTTGGCTGTAATCTAAACCCATTTCAATACCGTCAGTTAAAATACCAATTTTAGTATTGTTTAAGTATGGGCTAAAAATTTCTACCGCGTCGTAGTTAGCAATACGACACACATCATCCATTTTTTGCACAAATTCAGGACGGCAGTCAGGGTAAATAGCATGATCCCCAGAGTGAGCGCCGTAATAAACTTGGCCAGCTTTAAGTGATACCGCGTAACCAACAGCAAGCGAGAGCAAAATCATATTACGATTAGGTACAATCGTACTTTTCATGCTCTCTTCTTCGTAGTGGCCTTCAGGCACATCAATATCATCAGTAAGTGATGAGCCACCAATAAGTTGGTTAATCGCCGAAATATCAACAATTTTATGTGGAACGTTTAATTTTTCACACACACTTGCTGCCACTTTAAGCTCTTTTACATGACGCTGACCATAGTCAAATGAAAGGGCATATACATCATGGCCTTGTTGCAGGGCTTTATTTAATACGGTAAATGAGTCCATACCGCCGGAATAAATAACAACTACTTTTTGCGTCATATCTGTTTTGCTCTTAGTTTTAATAGAGGTTTATATCAGGGCGCGATATACTACACGGCCGCAGCTTAAATAACAATTTTTGCACAGCGCTTTTTGGTTTTTTAATAGTAGCAATTTGGCTGCTAGGTAGTAAGTGAGATCTCTTTTGTACAAAATTAATGAAGTGTTTGAAACCATTCAAGGTGAAGCTAGTTTTACCGGCACGCCCTCAATATTTTTACGTCTGCAAGGTTGTCCTGTAGGTTGCTCTTGGTGCGACACTAAGCAAACGTGGGATGTTGATAATGTATATAAAGTATCGCTGGATGAAACCGTAGAAAAAAAAGCCGACTCAGATCATTGGGCTAACGCCAGTGCAGAGCAAATTTTAGCGCTGTTTCAATCGCGTGGGTATACCGCAAAGCATGTTGTAATTACCGGCGGCGAGCCATGCATGTTTGATTTAAATCCAGTCTGTAACTTATTACACGAACACGGGTTTAGCACACAAATAGAAACCAGCGGCACGTTTGAAATACTCGCACCAGAGCAAACATGGGTAACGGTATCGCCAAAAATTAATATGCGCGGCGGTTATGAAGTACTTACCAGCGCGATGAAGCGTGCAAACGAGATTAAACACCCCGTTGCTATGCAAAAGCACGTAGAAGAGCTAGAAGAATTATTTGCTAAAACAGGCGTTAACCCAAAGCTTGTTTATTTACAGCCAATTAGCCAAAAAGTATCAGCAACTAAACTCGCAATCGACACCTGTATTGCTAAAAACTGGCGCCTATCAATACAAGTGCATAAGTATTTAGGAATTAGTTAAAGCGCAGCTTAAAGTTATATTACGTAGGTCGGATAAGCGAAGCGCCATCCGACAACCCTAAAGCTCATATCTTCTTCGCTAATAGCCATAATTAGTTTACTATGCGCGACTTAAAAATATTCTACTACTTACCACTAGGCCTATATGTCCGCAAACGCGCTTTACACAGACCTTTCTGATTACTACGACTTAATGTGTGCAGATATAGATTATCAAGCCCAGAGCAATTCTATTCACAGGCTGCACCAAATTTTTGGTAATAGCGGAAATATCCATCTCGATTTAGCCTGTGGTACAGGTCCGCATGTACGCCACTTTATTGATAACGGCTATCAAAGTAGTGGGCTTGATATTAATCAGCCAATGCTTGATAAAGCAAAAATTCGTTGCCCAGAAGCACAATTTTCATTGCAAAACATGAGTGAATTTAAGGTAACTGAGCACTTGGATTTAATTACCTGCTTTTTGTATTCAATCCATTACTGCGATGGCATTAATAAGTTAAAAGAGTGCCTTGCCAGTGTACATAATGCATTAAACGTGGGTGGGATACTTTGCTTTAATACAGTTGATAAAAACAAAATCGACAGCGATTCATTTGTAGAGCACACAGCAACAAGCGAAAATAGCGTATTCACATTTCGCTCTGGTTGGCACTACAGTGGCAGCGGTAGCAAACAGTTATTAAAACTAAGCATAGAAAAAACCACTGCAGACAAAACATTCGTGTGGCACGACGAGCACCCAATGGTGGCTTTTAGTTATACCGAGCTTAAAGAAGCCCTAAAGCCGTACTTCGAAATTCACATATTTGAACATGACTACGACAAAATAACCCCATGGGCAGAGCGCTCAGGCAACGCCATTTTTGTCTGCGTAAAAATTTAAGACAAACTCGTAGGTTGGGTAGAGCGTAGCGAAACCCAACGAATCTCCAATTCCCACGCCCCCAATAACCCCGCATTGTATATTTGAAAACGTAGGTCGGATAAGCGAAGCGCCATCCGACACAGTAACTTATTTGAGTTTCGGCGCGTAAAATTCTGTATATTAATTTCAGTTTCATCGATTCTAAAATATATGCTACTTTCAAATAGTGAATTAAATAATGATAAAAGGAATTTAAAATGGAACTCTCCGCATCAATTCTTCTACTAATAATTACCATATTGATTTGTCTTGGTTGGTACAACCATACAAAAAATTTAAAAATACAGTTTAAAAAAAATACTAAGGCATTAACTGATTCTTTAGCTTTAGCGCGAGAAGAAGCTAAAAAGCAATCATTGAAAAATAAAGATCTAACTGAGAAATATAGCCCAATCATTCAAGCTGAAGCTTACTCTCAAACTTTATTAGATGAAGCGGAACTAAAAGCAAATGCTATAAAGCAAACTGCTGAAAATTTAGCTAATGAAGTTAAAAATGAATCTATTACTTTAAGTGAATCATTAAAGGAACAAAGAATAGAGGGGAGCCTAAGACTTCGAGAAGCGAAGGAGAAAGCAGAAAAAATTAGGTTGGATGCTAATCAAGAAGCTGACCGTATTACTTTATTCGCAGAGCAAAGGGCTAAAGAGATTGCGGGTGATGCTTATGAAGCGAAAGAAAAAGCTAATACCTACGAGCAAGCAATAAAAGCAATGCGAAATACCATCGAAGGCTATAAGGACGATTATATCATTCCTAATCACTCAGTTTTAGATGATTTAGCTGAGGATTTTGGTCATAAAGAAGCTGGAGCAGAGCTAAAGTCAATACGTCAAAATATTAGACAAATGATAAAAGAAGGATTTGCTGGAGATTGTGACTATGTTGAACAACATAGAAAAACATATGCAATCCATTTTGTAGTAGATGCATTTAACGGTAAAGTAGATAGTGCATTATCTAAAGTAAAACATGATAATTTTGGGAAAATAAACCAAGAAATACTAGATGCGTTCGCATTAGTTAACCACAATGGCGTTCCTTTTAGAAAAGCTAGGATTAATGAAAAATACCTTAATGCACGTTTAATCGAACTAAGGTGGGCTGTAGCTACAAGTGAATTAAAAAGAATCGAACGTGAAGAGCAAGCAGAAATTAAGGCTCAAATTAGGGAAGAAGAAAAGGCTTTAAGAGATATTGAGAAAGCAAAGAAAGAAGCCGAAAAAGAAGAACGCTTACTTCAGAAAGCTTTGAAAAAAGCACGAGAAGAACTTTCGACTGCAAATGATGAACAGCGAGCTGATTATGAAGCGAAGTTATTTGAATTAGAAAAACAACTAAAAGAAGCAGAGGAAAAAGGTCAAAGAGCTATGTCTATGGCTCAACAGACTCGGCGTGGACACGTGTATGTCATCAGCAACATTGGTAGTTTTGGAGAAGAAGTATTTAAAATTGGTATGACTCGGAGGCTTGAGCCAATGGATCGTGTTAAAGAGCTAGGTGATGCATCTGTTCCTTTTTCTTTTGATGTTCATGCTATGATCTTTAGTGAAGATGCGCCGTCTTTAGAAAAAGAACTGCATCGCCGCTTTGATATTTGTTCAGTAAATAAAATAAACTCAAGGAAGGAATTTTTTAAAACGACAATATCCGAAGTTAGACAGGCAGTAGAGGTTAATGGGGTTAAAGACGTTCATTGGACTTTAAAAGCTGAGGCTTCTGAGTATCGTGAAAGCTTAGCGATAGAGAAAAACTTACAATGTAATGCAGTTGCCTAACTCTGTCTTATGTAACTTTGTGCAATAAGACGAAATGAGTTAGTTAGTTTTTCTCATCAATCTTTTTCCCGCAATTATAACAATCGTTAGTGGGAAGCTTATAATTAAAAATAGAGCGCATTACTTGGTTTTTCTTACTGGCAGGGAAGACATAATTAATTACAGAGATTATAAGCGCAATGGCAAAAACGAAACTACCGATATAAAACGGGTTTGAGTAGAATTGCATACTTGGTTCTGAAAAGTTAAAACCAATAATACAGATGATTAAGGCAGCTAAATAGAGTTTAAATTTTATGCTTTTGTTCAAGGTAATAAAATCCTATTAAGATCATGCTAGTGCATGTATTTTACACGTTTTTAAATAGCGAAACTAATTTATCGATCACTTAAGTTACTACATTAATTTTAATAGGCACGATTGATGAATAAATTAAAAAGCTTACTTCTATTACCATTATTCTTCCCTTTCATTGCTTGTATGGCTGTAGTAAATGAGGAGAAAGCCGGCTTGAAACCTTCAGTTATGATCGAAGGTGAATACCAAGAGCTGAAGGTTACTTACTTTAGCTATAACACAGAAGACTATCCTTGTTTTAAAATAAAGCTAGGTGAATCAAATGGCAGAGAATTTTGTAGCTTTACTGACGAAATAGGCGAAGTGACTGATGCGAGAGAAGATGTAAGTGCTATTTCGTATGAAAATGTTAAGTTTACAAAAGATGGTCTGCAGTTAGTAATTGATATAAGTGCTAGAGGGCCTGGGCGATTTTTTCTCGATTGTTCTATTTTATTTTCAGACTTTGTAAATAGTGAACCACGCTGTACTTTTAGAGATGCAGTATATTAATAAAAATTTTTTCTTAGTTTGTCAAAAAGCGTTGCCTTTGAGTAACGCTTTTTTGTATTTTATTTCTAGTAGCTAACTTATTCTGTCGCCAAATAGTCCAACACTACTTGATGGTGATTTTTGTTTAAATTTATCATACAGGCTTTTAATCTTACCGTTTTGGCCTACTAAAAATGTTAAGTAACCTGAGATCTGCTTAAGCGATAACGAATGCGTTAAGTTCTACGTCAGTTAAATTAAGGTGTGGCTTATTTTCTTTAAAGCAATAAGCCACCAATCCAGCCACTAAATTCAACATAAAGCCGTTCATACTCCGATGTCTCGAATGTTCAATGAAGGATATATTCTTGAGTTGGTCATTAATTTTTTCGATTATAAAACGCTTTG
>NZ_PNDU01000196.1:0-771 GCF_005886635.1 Pseudoalteromonas sp. S558
GATCCTTAAAAAATTTCCGCAATTGTTTAAAACTAATAGTATTTCATTATATTAGTAGGTAAAAAAATTAATAGTGCCACATTAAACAGGCACATAACGAGCCTGTAGATTAACTCGTTTTTTTTATTTATTTTTATTGATAAACAAACCATAGCTGAGTTCCTATTTTGGTTCAATCGATTACTGTATTTTATGCAGAATATAAAGTGGGAGTTTGGTGTTGTTTTAATTGACGTTTTGGAAGGTATTACGGATGTTTTAGTGGCTTTATTGAGGTTAATAGGCTTTACCCATTCTTAATGCATCGTGTTTTGTAGCTTTTCTATATTATGAACAAGGCAATACAATTGCCATTGCGCATTCACTTTCGCTTGCCCCCGTAAGGTCAATTTATTCATGCCTTTGTTCACTGTAATGTTCCCGAACACTGGCTCTATACAGCCTAATCGCTTACTGTATTGTCGTCGACCTATGGGGCTATCTATTTTTACTTTCATCTTATCAACATAGCTCAGCTTTTTACGTGATTCATTATTTATAAACTGAACTTGTCGCCCCGTTTTAATCGGTGGCTTTCGCATACATTGCTGTTGTAGTGGGCATACTTTGCAATCTTTTAAGTAACCGCAGAATCGCGTGTATTTTTGGTTGTGACTTTTTACATTTATACCACTTCGCCACATATCATTACCTGCTGGGCAGCGGCATGCTTGGGTTGCTTCATCATAATGAAAATCGTCTGAGGTAAATAATCGTGGCTTGCCTTTACTG
>NZ_PNDU01000197.1:0-18179 GCF_005886635.1 Pseudoalteromonas sp. S558
AAACAAGGCGAATTTACGCGTCAATAGCGGGCCTATTGCAAGTAAATTCAACGCAGTTAGCGCTGAAAATAGCTGCTTGAGATAGATTTATTATCCAGAGTTTAGGTTATTTAGTTAAACAACAATTTCGCCCTTAAACTACTTAGTCTGGTACGGCCTATAGGGAGCTGTTCACCGGTATGAAGTTGCACGTTATATTTGCTGCCTTCTTCGCTGAGTAATGCCTTAATGTTAGATATTGGCAATACATAGGAACGGTGTATTCTGATAAAGTCTGGACTCAATAACGTTAGTAATTTATCTAAATTCTTATCGTGTAAAATTTGTTTAGTGCTTCTGTTTTGCTGGGCTTTAGTTACAATCACACTGTAATGGCCGTCAGCTTTGATATAGAGAATATCTTCTATTGGAAGTAATTCGATTTTTCCTAAATATTTATAGGTTAAGTATTTGCTAGCCCCATTATGCTGCTGTTGTAACCGGTTTATTGCCTTTTTAATACGCTCTTGTGTAAATGGCTTCGCTACAAAATCGAGCACGCCAATATCAAACGCGTCAATCGCTCGATCGCTATTAGCAGAAACAATAATTGTATGGAAGCTCTCGCAGAGGGTGTGCTTTAATAACTCAAAACCATCTTTACCTTGCAGGTTTAAATCTAAAAACAAAACATCAATAGGGTGATCGGCTAAGTAATCGTAGGCGTCGTCAAGATTAGTACAGATATGCAATTCGATTTTTTGTTCATCAAAGGCGTTCTCAATAAAGCGCTTTAATCTTTTTGCTACCATAAATTCATCTTCAACCATTAATACTTTTTTCATAGGGGATCCTTGAGGTTGCTGTTATTAGCACGGTGATCGTCATAATCTATTAACGGCGTTGAGATTTTTGTAACCCATTGTTGTTTTTCAATATTCTGAAATAAAGACCATTGATTAGAAAAGCTTTCATTTAACCTTGCTGCTATGTATTTATTACCAATACCAGCGCCTATTTTATTCTGTGTACGTTCTTGTGTAGCATTTTTGTTTGAATTATGAGTAATCGCATTTATAGGGACGATAAACGTTAAATACTGCGTGTTATTTATTATTTTTTGCTCAAAAAAGAAGGTAATATGGCCTTGTTGGTAATGGTTATGCGAAATTGCGTTTTCTATTAATGTTAAAATAATACCCGGTGGAATGCAGTTATTCGGGTGAGATATATCCACTCTTAGGGAGTAATTTATATTTGAGCGATATGTCATAACTTTTAAATGGGAACGGCATAAGTCGATTTCATCTTGGAGATTGATTATTTTTTTTGCAGACAGTTGCGCCATAAATCTAAACTCATCCGCTAAGGCGTGTATAAATTTTACCGCTGTTGCAGGTGAGTCTTCAATCCACTCTTCAACAGCTGTTAATGTGTTTAAGATAAAGTGAGGTTGTAGATTACGTTTGACTAATTCAAGCTCAAGGCGACTTGCATTAATTTTACTTTGTTCAAGTTGTTTGGTATTAGCACTCATGGTTTGTGCAAGGGTGTAGAGCATTAAAAAGATTAACCCAGCAAAAGAGAGAAAAAAGTACTGATCCATGTATGAATAACTATTTATAAAAATAGGTGCAATGAATAGAGCTAAACCCAAAACCATTAATTTTGCATTGGCTTGTTGCGTAATGATAGCTTTGATACAAATGCACACAGCACTAAAAACGCCCACTAAAAATACATATAAGCTTCTATTATCATAACCATCAATCGTGATTAACAACACAGTTTGCAAGCAAATAACAAGTGCTAGCCATGTTGTACGATTTGTTTTTGATAATTTAAAAAACCATGCAAAAAAACAGGTGAAAAGCAGTGAAATTAAGCACGACAATGCTAAAACTATTTGTAAGCGAGGGATTTGCCAATTGTAAGGGTAAGGCATAAGACCACGCCATGATTCTACAAAAATAAGAACCAAAATACTTAAGCATAATATGCTAAATATTAAGTAGCTGGATTGGCGGTAACTAGTAATAAATACAATCAATGAGTACAAAGCAATTAAGAGTAAGGCGCTGGTCATTATCAACGGTAAACTGGCTTTTTTATAAGGCAGCTGTATTAAATAGTCATATTCTGTTATCGCACTTGTAAACGACACATAATCTACCTCAGAAGAAACGCGCTGATTAGAAATACGTAAACTTAAAGTATGTGTGCCTTTATCAGTTGCAGTATTAGGCAACAGCATTATTTTATCGATCAGGCCCGCAACTTCAGTGTGTTGAGAATCACCTACAAGGCCATTTTTACCTATTAAAACACCATCCCAATAAGCCTCAAACGATCCCAAAATACTAATAAACAAACCTAGCGAAGACGAGGGCTTTTTTTCAAAATTAAAGTCCATTTGCACCCATCGAATATTTTTTGAATTTTTAATACCGTGAAATGTATTTTTTTGCCACACAGAGCGGTTTACGATAGGTAATGAATAAGCAATATCGTCATCATCAATTAAATAATAGTGCTCGGCAAAGATAGCATCAGGCTCTTGCGCATAGGTAGCGAAGCTTGTAAAAAATAAAACGAATATGAGCTGATACTTAAGCATTGTGTTCCCTCTTTTATATTCCCCATCTTAGCAATAAAAAAGGAAAACATTCGAGGTGTTGAGGAATTATACGAGCCGTTCATGCATAAGTTGCTTATTTAAGGCGGCTAATGCGCCACACTGAGGTTTAATTTACAGAACGAGATGCTCCTATGGCTATTAAAAAAACTATCATGACTTTGAGTAAATGTTGCGCAGCGCTAAGTTTAATTGTGGCTAGTGTGTGTGTCGCTAACACTCAAAAAACGCAACTATCTATAACTGGTAATACACATCAATTAACTACTTTTACGTCACCGGTAGGTGAAGAATATAGTTATCAGCAGTTTATTGATAACTACAAAATACCTGGGCTAAGTTTTGCTGTTATTGATGATTATAAAGTGATTTATACTAATTTTGCAGGCGTTAAAGATACTAAAAGTAAGCAGAAAATTGATCAATTTACTGCTTTCTCAACGGCATCTATTGCAAAACCTGTCACTGCAACAATTGCAGCAATGCTCGCAGAGCAAGGTAAATTAGATTTAGATACACCTGTGAGTAACTATTTAAAACGCTGGGCGTTACCTTCATCAGTGTTTGAGTCATCAAAAAACCTTTCTATTCGGCAGTTGTTGTCGCATACCGCTGGGATGAGCCAAGGCGGGTATGCTGACTTTCATTTAGGGGATGATATTCCAACCCTTATAGATGTGCTTGAGGGTAAAAAGCTACCACGATATAAACGTCCGATTTCGATGCTATTTGCCCCTGACACTGATTGGCAATACAGTGGCGGAGGGTATGTAATAGTACAAGTTGCGATTGAAGATATAACCGGTAAACCATTGCAAGCATTAGCTCAAAAGATGCTATTTGATCCATTAGGTATGAAAAATACAACGATGTATCAAAATGGAGATAAACAATTTTTAACTAATGTTGCGAAGGTTCATGATCGTCAGCAGCAGGTTATAAGAGATGGCATACCAATTTGTCCACAAATAGCACCATCTGGGCTATGGAGTACGCCACAAGACATGGCCAAATTCACAATTGAATATCAAAAGGCGTTAGCAGGTAAAGTAACGTCGGTTATTTCAACATTCGTAGCACGTACCACAACGGATATTCACACGCTTAAAAAAATAGGTGGGTGGTCACCGGGTTGGATGAGATTTGAGGCCAAAGGTAATTTAGAGTGGTTCTCGCATGGAGGCTCAAACACTGGTACTGGCGGGCATATTATGTCAACAATGCAAGGTGGTAAAGGCATTATGGTTTTTATGAATGCGACAACAGAGCACAGAAACCCTGCAATAGATGCGTTTATTGACAGTACGATAAAAAAAATGAAATGGGCACGTGTAATTTCAGCAACAGCAAAACCCCCCAAGCATCAAATAGAGAAAATGCTCGGCAGGTATTTATCTCAGTTTGATCAAATAGTGACGATTACATTATCAAAATCCGGTAACGACTTGATATATGAAGATCCCCTTCAAAACAAAAAAGGCGTTAAAATGCATTATCAAGGAGGTGGGATGTTTGCTGTAGATAATAACCCTAATCAGATAAGTGTTGTAATGAACCCTTTATCTAATAAATATTTTTTAGTACTAAATAATGTTGGGAGTGGTTTAACTGAGCGTGCGATGCGCAAACTTGAAAAAGATGAACAACTTCCTTTTGAAGTAGCAAAACACGCTGATTTTATAAGCACATTAAAGGCATATAAAGCATGGAAAAAAAACTATCCTGATTCAAAATTGCTTTCAGCTAATGCAATTAATAATGCCGGATATAATGCGTTAGGTAACAAGGACTACCAAGTAGCTATAACGCTTTTTAGGGTTTATAGCCATCTATATCCTGATGATGCAAATGCATTTGATAGTTTAGCAGAAGCGTACATGCTCTTTGGAGATACTGTTAATGCGATAGCAAACTATGAGCAATCTTTGCAATTGAACCCACAAAATTCAAATGCACAAAAGATGATACATACCCTTAAAAAGCAATAAGTAGTTATAGATTTAGAATGTGGAATAGCGGGTGTTAAATCTTTTTGATAAACACCCGCTAAACTAAGCATCGCTAAAGGCAAAGGGTTTTTGAAGTAGTTTATAAGTATTTTATTGTAAAGCGGTTCAAAACAGCCAAAACACTGGCATAAAGTGAAATAAGTAAAAGCTTCAATATGCTATCGCCATGTTCAATCATTACATTGACAGTTCCCATACTCACGCCACACGATAAACATAATAAAACACTCAGTACGTTTATATTTTTAAATACATTGCCAAGAACAAAGCTTGTCAGTGTAGCTGCTATACAGGCTATCGCATAACTTGCAACATTTAGAAGTTGCCATTGTTGATGGGTCAGTAGCAATATAGATGCACTAACGAAGCACAGAACGCCAATTAACAATGAAAATTTAAGTGCACTGTTACTAAGGGCAACTTTAACTGCGTGACTCCCATTATAAATAGGTAAAGTGGTGAGTAATTCCCACGATTGTGAACGTTGTGCTTTTGCCCATTGGCATAACGTAACTGCAGCTAACAGCATTAATGTTAAAGCGAATAATACATGCTCTGCAATGTTATAAAAAAAGTTTATCACTATTGCAATGATAGAAAAGAGCACTAATAAAATAATGTATTGCGATAAACTTGAGCCAACAAAATAACTCAATGGGAATAGTTGTTTATTTATGGCTGTGCCGTAATTTGATAAAAGTCCACTTGGTACGGGCGACCAACCTGACTGTAGTCCTTGGCGGTAATTTATAAGTGCATCGGCTTGCCATATATAGGGCATACCTAATTTGTTCTTACATAGTAAAATTAGACTTAAAACCAGCAAAGAGCATGGTATTAACCACAAAGGTAAGTGTTCAAAAAAGGTGGGTATAATAATTGCGAATGTGAATGCCAAATAACAACATGTTGTAAATAAGTGGCTTGTAACGCGGCAAATAAACCAAATACTTAAGCCCAAGATGTTTGCTAGTAACAGCATGTTGATGTTATTTAAGCTAGGCGATAGGGCAATACTACACAGCAGAATTAGGTTTATTAAGGCAATAAAGACTTTACCTTGAAACATTACATGTTTGCAGTAATCAGCGACTAAGCATTGCCATTCAGTTGCTTGCATTCGGATACTTTGCCATGCAAGCGCACAATAAGTACACACAACAGCAAGTATCATCATCATAGTTGATAACGATTCCACACGAATGAAAATGATACATGCGGCTGTGGCTAAAATAGCCTGAATTAAGTAGCTGGCACAGCCCAAATCTTTAAACCAAAAATTGAGGCTACCCTGATACCAAGGTCGTTTTACTGCATTCATCATCCATGCAGCTCCACAAATAGTTGCTCTAATGATAAATGGTTGATGGCAAGTGCGCCCGGAATAGGCTCTCCTTGGTAGCCATAAATAATGGCTGAGTTTGCTTGCAAATTAAGCACGCGGTAGGCACTTAGATCGATGTTTTGCTCTGTAAAATTGACTCTTCTAATGGTATCGCGTACGACATCTAATTCGTCAATCAAGATAAGCTCGGCGTCTTTTATTAGGGCTATATGACTGGCTACACGTTCTATATCGGATGTGATATGTGAGGAAAATAAAATACCAGAGCCTGAGTCTAATGCTAAGTCGAACAAGTCGCCCATAAACTCGCGTCGTGCTATTGGATCCAAACTGGCTACTGGTTCATCTAAAATAAGTAATTTGGGATGATAAGCCATAGCCATGATCAGCGCTAAAGTTTGACGTTGGCCGATAGATAAGTCGTTAATTGCAGCATCAGTCGCCAGCTCAAACCGTTTGAGCCATTTAGCTTCTAATTGCAGATCCCATGTAGGGTAAAAGCTGCGGTGTAGTGCCAAAGCATCAGCGACCTTAAAGCCTTCATAACCAAATGTTTGTTGTGACACATAACCTATTTGGGCTTTACTTTGTGCGCTGAGCTTATCACTGGGTTCACCAAAAACACGTATCTCACCTTGATCAGGTGCTATCAACCCAAGCGCACTGCGTAATAATGTCGTTTTACCTGCACCATTTTTACCCAGTAAACCAATGACCATACCAGGCTCTAGAACAAGCGAAACATTGTTTAATACACTGCGTTGGTCATAGCTTTTATAAATATTATTGTAGCTAAGAAGGGGCTGTTCCATGTTTATAATTTCCATCGTTTTTTTATAAGCTCGACGAGCGCTTCTTGCGATACATCAAGCTGTTTTGTTTGTTGAACGAGTTGATCGATAGCCTTAAAAAGCAAGGTGTCTTGTTGATCAGGTTGTTGCGATGTTTTTTGTGCCACACGGGTGGCTTGACCGCGACGACGCTCTAACCAGCCTTGATCGACCAATTGACCGATTGCACGTGATACCGTCATCGGGTTTACAGCAAAGTGATCTGCTATTTTACGCACTGATGGCAGCTCTTCACCGGTTAATAATTGCCCGCCCACAATCAAGCGCACAATTTGCTCATGCAATTGTTTATAGATTGGATCGCCATTATTAGGGTTGACATTAATAAATTCTAGCATTACTCTTTCTCTACTGTATTAATACATTAATACACCGATACACTAAGGTTAAGTTATCATATTGAGTGTAAAATGCAACAAGGGAAAGATTAATGAAAATCATGTTTAATTTACGTAAAAGCCTGATAAAGCTTACAATATTACCAATATTATTGGCCGGCTCAACAGCTGTATTAGCTGATAATAATAAAAAAAACCAACCATTACTCACACCTTGCTACATGGAAGGGCTTGCTGATAGGTTGATGTGTGGCAGTATTAGCCAGTCTTTATCGCAAAATCCGGCGGATGGTAATATTGATATCCACTTTGCTGTAATTCCAGCTATTAAACCAAGTTACCCTGACGAAGCCATTCTTGGTTTTGCCGGAGGTCCAGGGCAAGGCGCAATTGATCTCGCTGCTATCTTTAATAGAAACTTACAATTTGCCCGTGAAACACGCGATATAGTATTGATTGATCAGCGTGGCACGGGTTATTCAAATAAGTTGCAGTGTGACAGTGATGACTTGCAAACGCAGTTTGCATTTAATGAAGCCTTTGCTGATTTACCTGCTCTGGGCGCGCAAGACACGCAAAAGTGTAAAGATAAGCTCAATATTGATTTAAGTCATTTCACTACACCTGTTGCCGCTAAAGATTTTGAAGCGGTACGAAAAGCGCTTGGCTACAAAGGGTTTCATCTATATGGGGTGTCTTACGGCACGCGAATAGCGCAAGAATATACGCGTCAATTTCCAAGTTCAGTGATCACCAGCACGCTTGATGGTGTTGTACCTATGCAACAAAGTTTAGCTGCCATTGGTGAGGCTATTGATAGCTCGCTTGCGGCCCTATTTAGTCGTTGTGAAGCCAACGCACAGTGTGCTCAGCAATACCCTGATTTGAAAACTGAGTTTACAGCTTTATTGGCTAAACTCGATGCTCAACCAGTCGAGGTGCAGGTTTTACATCCGCGTACACATGAGACTATTACACTCGCTGTTACAAAAACAAAGTTTTTCGGGGCAATACGTATGGCTTTGTACAGTCATTCACGTCGTGCGATTGTGCCACTGGTTATTACACAAACTGCACAAGGAAATTATGCAGCATTGGCGGGCTTAATGGCTGGGGCTGATATGTCAGAAATGCTCGCCATGGGTATGCATAACGCCATCGTTTGTGGCGAAGATTGGCCACAATTAAATGTTCAAACCCGTCAGCAATATAATAAAACGTATGTGGGCAGCTTGATGATAGAGGGGCTCGATATTATGTGCCCAATATTAAATGTAACAGCCGTAGATAAATCATTTTATCAACCCCTTAACAGCTCAACACCTACGTTACTGTTATCTGGTGAGCGTGACCCAGCAACACCGCCAAGTTGGGCTGAACTTGCTATGGTAAGCATGAGTGAAGCAACGCATTTGGTATCACCCACTGCAACTCATGGGATCGGCTCGCAAACGTGTGCGCCTAAAATAATCGCCCAGTTTATTGATCAAAAAAATATGCAAGATATTGATACCGACTGTATCAAAGATAAAAACGATAAACAGTTCTTTATGAATATCAATGGTGTTGCACCAATGCATACTCAGACCGCAACTTTAAACGCACAAGACAAGGAGTAAACCATGATTAAAGTAACTAACTTAACAAAGAAAATTGGTGATGTTAATGCGTTAAACGATCTTAGCTTTAGCGCACAAAATGGTAAAATAACGGGTTTACTTGGCCCCAATGGTGCGGGCAAAACAACGTGTTTAAGAACGGTGTTTGGTTTGCTAAAAGCAGATAAAGGTATAGCTGAGATTGATGGTATTGATGTTGCAAAAAATCCAATGGCAGCTAAACAAAATTTGGGATTGTTTCCTGATCCTTGTGGATTGTATGAGAGATTAACGCCCAGAGAATATATAACCTTTTTTGCGCAGTTGAGCGGCATGTCAGAGGTTGCGGCAAAAGAAGCGACAGCAAAAGTGCTCGAAAAATTAAGCATGGATGATATTGCAGATCGTCGTTGCCAAGGGTTTTCACAGGGGCAGCGTATGAAAACAGCACTGGCTCAAGCAGTTGTGCATAACCCATCAAACATTATTTTAGATGAACCAACACGTGGTTTGGATGTTATGAGTACACGTATTTTAAGAGAGTTATTATTGCTACTTAAAGCGCAAGGGCACTGCGTACTGTTTTCATCGCATGTTATGCAAGAAGTGGCTGCATTGTGCGACCACGTGGTGATTATGGCCAATGGTAAAGTGGTTGCAGAGGGCTCAGTAGAGTCGTTATGTGAGCGAACAGGTAAAGACAGTTTAGAAGAAGCATTCATAGACTTGATAGGCAGTGACGAAGGAATTGCAGCATGATTAATTTATTAAAAGTGTTATATAAAAAAGAAGTCATGGATGCCAGTCGTGACAAACGTTCAGTAATGGCAGGACTTTATTATGCAATTGGTGCCCCGCTTGGCATATGCATACTTTTTATATTGCTATTACAACAGCTTGCATCACCTGATGCATTAAAAATAACGATTGAAAATAGTCTTTCAGCACCTAACTTAGTGGCTCATTTAAAAAACAATGATATCGCAATGGGAACGGATAATACGGATAGCAAATTAAAGCCAATTATATTGCAAATAAGTGATGATTATCAGAAGAATATGCGCGAAGGTCGCCCAGCGACTGTAACACTCATTGCAGATAAATCAGATGATAAGCTACGTAAACATATTCAACGCGTGGAAAAAACGCTTGCTTTGTATAATTCTGAAGTGGCTAGCTTAAGGTTAATTACACGGGGTGTCGACCCTCAACTAATGAGAGTGCTTGCGGTTGAGGTCAATGATCAAGCAACACCTGATTCTAAAGGGGGTATGTTCTTGGGGATTGCAACTCTATCAATGATTTTAACTGTATTTTATGCTGCAATGAACCTAGCAATAGATACCAGTGCCGGGGAGCGTGAACGTAATTCTTTATCATTATTGTTAAGTCACCCATTAAGTAGCTTACACATTGTATTAGCAAAATCGGCGGCGATAGCGACATTCTCTATGCTGGGATTAGCGATCATTCTAGTGGTGTCGAAGTTTTCTTACGGTATGGTGCCGTGGCAGCAGCTAGGGTTTAGCGTAACCATTACACCGTCATTTATGCTTTTTTGTGCCGTAGTGTGTTTGCCAATTGCATTTATGTCAGCCAGTTTACAGGTGTTTGTTTCGTTTACGGCAAAATCATTTAAAGAGGCGCAATCATACGTGACGATGGTGTTATTTATTCCGATGGCATTAAGCATGGTAACGACTTACGATATTGCAACAGATATTGTGCAGTGGTTACCTATTGCTGCGCAGCAATTTGCACTCATGGAGTTTATTAAAGGCAACCCAATACCAGTGCCACAATTAGTGCTATCAACATTGATTACAATTATATTGTTTGGCGTATTTAGTTATTTAAGTAGCCGCATGCTTAAAAGCGAAAAAGTAGTATTTGGTTTGTAAGTTTAAAAAACCTTAAAAACATATTAAAAGCGGCGGTTGAGCCGCTTTTAATATGAAATGCGATTAGAGTGAAGTGATTGGCTTATCGCCATCGAATAACTCAAAGAGGCTATTTTCGTTTATTGAATAGTTGGCTATTTGTAATAGCGCATTCGCAACGTTTTCTCGACTGATTTTAGCCTCATTTCGCTCACTGGGCTGTTGTGTGGTAACTTTTAGTGAAGCATCTTCGTTGGTGAGTGAGCTTGGGCGTACGATTGTATAATTTAAGCCACTATTTATTAAATGCTCATCAGCCATGTGTTTTGCCACTAAATAAGGTTTTGAGTCGCTTTGGACTGCATTCGGGTTATCTGCACAAATTGAACTGACCATGATAAAGCGCTTAATGCCATATTGTTTTGCATAATTTACGGCTTTACTTGCCGCCCATAAATCAATTAATAACGTTTTATCATCACCCGTACTATCACCTGAGCTTGCGGTAGGTATTACGATGACACTCATCTTAATTTTTGTACTTTTAAAAGTTAAAGACTACGTTTTAGTTAGTTCAAATAGTAGTTAGGGTGTTAGATTGCAATCGTAAGAAAGCGTCAAGTAAGTTTGATTGATACAAGCCATTATCACTGTATTTCACGTTGTGTACGAAGTACATTTTTGTGTGGCGAAGATGACTTTACTGAACAATCTTACGAGCACCGCAGAGGTTAGCATGCGCTGTTTTTACTATGAGTGAGTACCTGCTGGATAAGCGTATATCGCGCTGCGTACGGCATAAAAAAGCGCTGCTCTTAAGCAACGCTTTTTAATTTTTAGAGGCCGTTTTTAGAGGGCTACTTTAATTTTGAGCTAAATAATCTAGCACGATTTGGTGATGATCTTTGGTCTTAAATTTATCAAACAAGTGTTTTATTTTTCCGTCTTGGCCGACTAAAAAGGTTAGGCGGTGAATACCTTCGTATTCTTTTCCCATAAATTTTTTGTAACCCCATACCCCAAATGCTTCTGCAATAGCGTGATCTTCATCGGCTAGTAAGTCAAAGTTAAGTTCTTTTTTTGTTTCAAAGTTTTTAAGACGTTTAACAGGATCTGGACTAATACCTACAACACGGGTGTTAAACTTAGCAAGTTCAGCATGTTGATCGCGTAAGTTCTCGGCTTGTACAGTACAGCCTGGTGTGGACGCTTTTGGATAAAAATAAACGAGAACTTGTTGCTCTTTTAAAAGCGACGTTAAGCTAATTGATTCGTCGTTTTGGTTTTGCAAACTAAAAGCAGGGGCTGCGTCGCCAGCTTGTAATGGGCTGATTTTTTTCATGTTGGTATCCTTAACGAATTCGTTTAAAAATATAATCTACGTTTAATGTGTGCGAAAGGCTTTCAAAACTAACTTTAAATTGATCTATATCTACGTCAACAGGAATATTAAACTCAAGTTCACAACGCATTTTTGTATCAGTGCTTTCATCGTAGGTGTCTGATTTTAATGAGCAAATGCTAATTTGATTGTCGGCAAAAAAACGCGTTACTTTGCTCAGAGTGCCTGGCGTATCTATTCCTGTGTATTCTAAAGTGTATCCTGCGCAAAACTCACTGGGTGTGTGGCTTGATGTGCGCTTCATCATGGTAAGCAAGCCAAGCTCCATCGCTTTGGTGGGGATCACGTGTTCAATACGGCTGATTGCTGACATATCGCCGCTTAGCAGCATTATAAAGGTAAATTCACAGCCTAAAATAGCAATACGGCTGTCAATTATATTGCAATGGCAATCACTTACTAATTGTGTAAGTTCACTTACAATACCCGGCCTATCTTCGCCAATAGCAGTTAAAACAATTTGATGATTTGAAAATGCAGTCATGGGTAAAAATACCTAAGTTACTTTGATTATAACAACTGAGTTGGCAACAACATTAAATACACATAATAAGTTGCACGGCGGCGAAGTTTAACACAAAACCTTACCTAAACTACAACACAGGCTAATTAAGCGCTTTTAAAGTACGGTGTTTCTTGTTTTTACTGGCACAGGAAAGTACCATAGCTAAAATTTGTTTATTTGCACTTAGATTTTTCTAAGTTGAAGTGCTGAACTTTATTGCATTTAGACAGCCAAATAATAATGTAGAGTTAATATTGACTTTACACTGAACCAAATCGGCGTAACCCACTCATATATTTGTTAAAACAATTAAAGGGTACGCTAAGGAGAATTATCTGTGCAGTATTGGATCCCAAAAGCACTTGCAGTAAGTGTATTGGTAAGTTTATCAGGGTGTAGTGTATTTACTAATAGTGCGCATAGTGAGCGTAATTACCGCACACATGAGCCTGTGAAGGCACCCGCGTCATTATCTCAACCAGCCCAAGATCCGGTTTATAAAATGGAAGTAGGTCAATACGATAATAGCCCCGACGCAACTAATTATCGTCCGCCTGCTCAAGTACTTACCGTAGCTAAAGGCAGTTGGGTTGAAGAAACAGATAAAATAGCGCGTGTTTATTTTGATAAAAGCGATGGTATTGTTGATTTAGATGCATTTATTTGGGACACGATTAAATCAGTGCTAGCCAATAATGAGGCAACGACCACTAAAGAAGATAAACTATTAGGCGTTATTGAAACTGATTGGTACGCAATAATTAAAACTGAAGAGAGCTGGCTTTGGGGCAGCGACAAAAATGCAGACCTAGAAAAATTCAGATTCACAATTGAAGAAAAGTCGCACCAACGAACTGCGTCTTTACGTGTTGAGCTTATTGATTTTAAAGGTGATAACGCACTTACTGATTTGCTAAAACAGCAATTAGAAGTACGTGCGCTCAATCAAGTAGTGAGTGAGTTTGACTATCGTTACCGTCAACTTGAAGTAGAAATGCGTAAACGCCAAGGTGTTATTTCTCTTGAAATGGGCTTTGATAATAAAGGTAATGCAGCATTGGTTACTGAGCAGTCTTATGACGCTGTATTCGATCGCTTTTCTGGCTTTTTAGAGCGTTTATCTTTCACGATTGTTGAAATTAACCAAGAGACAGGTTTAATTACTGCTGATTATAGCGCACCAGAAACCAGCGTTTGGGATTCAATTTGGGGTGATGAAGTTGCCCAGCTTCCTATTGATGAAGGACAGTATCAAATTTTAGTGAGCAAAACTAAAGAAGGCGGTACAAGTTTAACGTGGATGGATGACAAGGGCGAAACGCTTGAGCCAGGCACGATGAACGGGTTGCAACAAGCACTAGAAGCCGCTCTCATTAAGCGTGGCATTAAAATTTAAATAATAATAAATTTAACTACAAAAAGGGCGTTTGGCTCTTTTTGTAGTTTTATAGGTTAACAATATGTCTCAATTACCTACCTCAACGCAGTACGATTGGCGTACTTGGTTTACTTTTTTAGTTCCTTCACTTGTTGGTGTTTTTTTGTTTATGACGCCAGTGCCCACAGGTGAAATAATGACAATACCTATCGCGGTCATGGCCAAAGCAATACAGTCTTATTTTTCAGACTCTGCAAAAATTATTATCACAATAACTATCTGTATAACGGGCGTATTGTCATTTATAACGAGTGTGTTTAAACCCAAAGTCTTGTGTAATATATTCTTAATTAATCATTTATTTAATGTTAGTTGGATTTGGCTGGTAACGCGCCTTTTTGGTATGGCATTTGTTTTAATGACCACCTTACAAATTGGACCCCATGCTGTTATTTCTGAAAATACAGGTGCACTTGTATTAAACGACTTGTTGCCCGTGTTATTTTCTGTGTTTATTCTTGCCGGTTTATTGTTACCACTACTGCTTAATTTTGGGTTACTAGAATTAATGGGTACCTTACTTACTAAAATAATGCGGCCTTTATTTGGTGTACCTGGACGAAGTGCAGTGAATTGCGTGGCATCTTGGTTAGGGGATGGCAGTGTTGGTATTTTAATGACTGCTCGTCAGTATGAAGATAAACATTACACACAACGTGAAGCAGCTATTATTGGAACCACTTTTTCAGCGGTATCCATTACATTTTGTTTAGTCGTTATTGGTCAAGTTAAGCTTGAATACTTGTTTGCTCCGTTTTATTTAACCGTATGTTTAGCGGGTGTAGTCGCTGCTATCATTGTTCCTCGTTTACCGCCTCTGCGCTTTAAAAAGGATGTATTAATTGATGGTAGCGCACCTGATGCTAACGCAGAGTTAGTGCCGCAAGGTAAAACATTATTAGGGCACTCTTTAGATGTAGCATTGGCTAAAGCGCATAAAGCACCTGGTTTTACAGGTACGGTTAAAGAAGGCTTACATAATGCCTTTGATATGGTGTTTGCGGTATTACCTGTGGTTATGGCTGTAGGTACATTTGCGTTAATTATTGCTGAATACACGCCTGTTTTTCAATATTTAGGTATGCCGTTCATTCCATTTTTAGAATTACTACAAGTGCCAGAAGCAGAGGCCGCAGCACAGACTATTATGGTTGGTTTTGCTGATATGTTTATTCCATCAATTTTAGCCGCAGGTACTATTGAAAGTGATGTTACACGGTTTATAATTGCAGCGATGAGTGTAACGCAGCTGATTTATATGTCTGAGGTAGGCGCACTTTTACTTGGCAGTAAAATACCGGTAAATATTTTAGAGCTATTTATTATATTTATTTTGCGAACGCTAATTACTTTACCTGTTATTGCGCTAATGGCGCATTGGTTAGTCGGCTAAATAATTTTATATTTAGTACGCATTAAAAAGCCCTGATTGATCAGGGCTTTTTTGTGTCTGTTGTATTTTTAATATCGGCGTCGGGCTTTTTGAACTCCATTTTTGCAGAGTACTTAACCAGCGCGATATTACCAATAACAACGGCGAAAACACCAGCTACGATTATAAAAATTTGCCAAGTTTGCATAATGATTTCCTTACTTTTCAACAATTTTAAGTGTGACCGTTTTGACTTGTAACATCAAAAAAGATCAACACGCCCTCATCTCAGGATAATAAACTTATCTCAAGCAGATATGTGCAATGAGAGAAAAGTGTCGGTTGTTTATAGAGTGTTAATAGGAATCAATAACTAGTTGAATTACATTTAGTTATTTTATTGGTGCAAATTGAGCATTAATAAGTTGCTTATTTATGCCTTTTTTGTTGCGTATGCTTCGCGTAAATTATAGCAATATTAATCATACAGACAATTTATTATGAAATTCATTAAGCTATTATTGGTTGTAACTGCATTTTTGAGTAGTTCGCTTTTCGCACAAACACAACAATCCCCTGACAGACTTTTGGAATCAGTTGCAGATACATTATTTGCTGACATTGCTAAAGTAAATAGCAAAGGGAATGCAAGTAAAGAGGCAATGTCTGAAATAGTCGAGAAACGTTTAATGCCACATATCGACGTAAAATTTGTGTCATTTAAATTATTAGGTAAACATATTAAAGGAATTGAGCGCCAGCAAGCTGTTCAGTTTATTGATGCGGTAGAGCATTATTTAAAAGGTACCTATGCAAGCGCATTAATGAAATACACGGGCCAAAAAGTTGTATTTGAACGTAACAATACAAAAAGCGATTCTGAGTACGCAACCGTTAATACACAAATTATTGAACCAAATGCACCAACAATCGACTTGAGCTTTAAGTTACGATTAGGTAAAAATAATGAGTGGAAAGTATACGATATTGTTGCTGAGGGTATTTCGTTACTCAGTGCTAAGCAAAAAGAGATTATTCAGCGTATTTCGGACGTAGGTTTAGAGCAAGTTACCAGCGAGCTGAAAAAGAAATAAAATAGTTGTCTGGCTCTGATTAAGTCCTACTCCAACCAAAAAAACAGCCAATTTCCTATGGACTTGGCTGCTTTTATATTCTTGAATGAAGTAATCCAAAAGGATTGTAGTTATTCATCAATTTTGCGCTAGTAGCTAAACAAAGGTGTGCTAGAATATTGCCTCTTTGATTAAGCGTGGTGTCAGCTAAAAGCTGCTATAACTGACTGTCTACCCAAGTACACTGGAGTTGTGTTGTTTTAATGGAAAACGTACTAATTTGGCCAAAGGAATACCCATTACTTATTAAAGGGCTTGTAGAGCAAAATGGTGCCTTTATTTTAGATGCTTTGGAAGCTTGGCCCGCGTGTCGTTCTACTGATGAAGACGATGGTGTGTGCACTACCGTTTTGCCGCCTATTTATTATTTGGCATGGTTAACGCCATTAGAACCTTTCGAAGAATGTTTTTTTCAGCATATTTCTGAATATGACGAAGATGCACAAGCATATATCAATGCGGTTAAAAACCATTATTACGATAATGAATATACTCCTGAAAGTCTTGTGCTTTTGTTGTGCCAACGACTTGAAAAGTATGCAAGCGTTGCGGCGCAAAATGCCATAACCACACCTGTTTCATTACTCAGCTTATTTTTTAGTAAGCGCTACTTTACACTGATAGAGCATGCTTTAACTAATGACAGTAAAATGTCGGCCGTTGATACATTAGCACTGTGGAAAGAATTAGATTTTAGAGAGCGATTAAGTTCGTTTATTCCAGCATCTATTGCAGATCTAGATAAGTTATCTGAACTTGCCAGTGACAAAGTGGCCAACGGTAAAGATTATTTTACGTTACTGACTCAAGTCTCTCCAGACGTTGACTCTGTCGTCTTACTTGAAAAAGCGTTGTTGACTCATTTACGTAAAAAAACAGCGAAGCAAACTATGGCTATGCGCTTTATAGAGCAAGGAGCCACAGGCACTTTGGCCGATGAGAACAATAAAACCGCTTTTATGTGGGCTGCCGAAAGAGGCTTTGTGAATGTAGTTGAAACACTGCTTTCAAAACAAGACAAGAAAGCCACGGATAGCTTAAGTAACACTGGACTACATTACGCTGTTCATTCTAAAAATGAATCGTTAATGGTGCTGTTAATTAAAGCAGGTTACGACTTTAGAGCCCGCAACAAAGAAGGTTTAAGCTGTTATCGATTAGCGGTAAGTCTTAAAGCACAAAATTTAGTTAAATGTTTAGAACGTGATTTTGGAATAAAAGAGTTATCACCTGATGGGCAGTTTGACCGCATAAAAAAAGTACATGCTTTGCATGCCATTGTTACGTTACTTTTTCCATTGCAGTTATTTTTCTTTTTTGACGATACACTTACTGTAAAAAGTGAATTAACACTGGGTTTAACCATGATCACTGTGGTGTGTTTTTTCTTTGCCATGAGTCTAAAGCGCTGTGCACTTTATCCACACATAAAGCACCCTTGGGGCTTATTTGTGTTGAGAGGGTTTTCGTTAGTTAGCTTAATAGCTCAGTTAGGCTTGGCAGGTATTGTTATGCTCACGGCTTTGAGTGATTTAGTTTAATTTATACCAAGCTGCATAAATTTTTGATCAATTTAACGAATTAAATTGTACTATAACGTCGTTAAAAATTTTTTATTTAAAACAACTAGATACAAAAATTTTTGCCTAGTTCTAGCGTGATTTTCTTAACGTTAAATAGACCCTATATATAAG